>CALFYR010000154.1 GCA_937954195.1 uncultured Dehalococcoidia bacterium | reverse complement strand
CTGACGGGGTGTGGTCCGCATGGGGTGTGGTTCGGGGGTGATGGGGCGTTTTTGGGAGGGGGTGTTCCGCCTAAGGGCGGAGGGGATTTGTGATGGTTTTCGCAGTGGTGGCGGGTGGTGGTTGAGATAGTTACCGGGCGGTAAGGCACGACGACCCCAAAGCCGCCGGGAGCCACCCAAGTGGTGGCTCCCGATTCACCCGAAAGGCCGAGGCCCACATTTTCGGCGGCTGGCACGGTGGAAAGGTCGATGGGCCCATTGGCCCGTAGAACGAACGAAAGGAGGGTACGGCCGTGGCAGTTCGCCCGATTTCTTATACCGGTTTCCCCGCCGCCCGTGGCACTGCAACCGTCGCCCCGCGGATGCGGCCGGCCCTCCTTGGCGCTCGCTGGTTCGCCCGGGACCTGGTGATTGTGCTGGGCGTGATCGGGGTGTATTTCCTGCTCCGCGGTTCGGCGCCGGACCGGCTGGCGTTTTCGGTGGAGGTGACGAACGCGTTGATTGCGTTCGAGCGGGAGATCGGGGTGTTCTGGGAGCCGCAGATCCAGGAGTGGTCGATCCAGTCGCACTGGGTGAAGGAGTTCGCGAACTTTGTGTACGCGTATCTGCACTTCCCGGTGCTCGGCGCGGTGGCCATCTGGCTGTGGTTCAAGGACCGGCAGAGCTTTCTGTTCATGCGGAATGTGATGTTCGTCTCGATGCTGTTTGGGCTGGTGTTTTACTACGCGTTCCCGGCGGCGCCGCCGCGGTTGATGGAGCTTCACGGTCACGACCTGGGGTTTGTGGACACGGTGTTCGGGGGCGATACGAAGGTGAACTATGCGCAGCCTTCGCTGATTCTGAATGAGTACGCGGCGATCCCGAGCTTTCACTTCGGTTGGATTGCGCTGGCGAGTGCGGCCATCTGGGTGAATACGCGGAGCTACGCGCTTCGAGCGATGGCGGTGGCGCTGACGGTGGTGATGACCTGGGCGATTGTGGCGAGCGCGAACCACTTGTTCGTGGACATGGCGCTGGGTGGGCTGGTGATTGTGGCGAGCTGGTGGATTGCGAGCCATGTTGAGGCGGGTCGGCAGGCGCGGGCGGCGCAGGTTTAGCGAAGCAGGTTCGCTGGCAATTCCAGGGGCGGGGTCCCAACCCCCGCCCCTGTTTTCGATCGTTGGGGGGTTCCTGATTTGGGGTAGTTCGGGGTTTTCGACGGTCCGCTTACTGCGTGCGCGGTTCTCCGTGTGTGGGGGATGGCGGAGGCTGTCTGGTGGTTTGAGGCGGTGGCCCTCACCCCTTGATCCCCTCTCCCGAGACGGGAGAGGGGACTTGGTTGGGGTAGGTTTGTGGTTTTGGGAGTGGTAGTTCATGGCTCTCGACGGTCCGATTGCTGCGTGCGTGGTTCCCCGTGAGTGGGGGTGGTGGTGGGTTGGGGCGACGCGCCCTTGCTTACGCGCGGGCCTAAGCGGGGTGGGTGAGGGGTTCGGGTCAGGTGGGGGTTGGTTTTTGGGGTTTGCGGGCGAGGAGGAAGAAGATGCTGCCGGTGAGGGGTGGCGGAGGCTGTCTGGTGGTTTGAGGCGGTGGCCCTCACCCCTTGATCCCCTCTCCCGAGACGGGAGAGGGGACTTGGTTGGGGTAGGTTTGTGGTTTTGGGAGTGGTAGTTCATGGCTCTCGACGGTCCGATTGCTGCGTGCGTGGTTCCCCGTGAGTGGGGGTGGTGGTGGGTTGGGGCGACGCGCCCTTGCTTACGCGCGGGCCTAAGCGGGGTGGGTGAGGGGTTCGGGTCAGGTGGGGGTTGGTTTTTGGGGTTTGCGGGCGAGGAGGAAGAAGATGCTGCCGGTGAGGGCCATGCCGGCGAGGATGTCGAAGCCGAGGCGGTAGTCTCCGGTGCGGTCGTACATGTAGCCGGCGATGAGGGGGCCGAAGATGGTGCCGATGATGATGATCATGTTGGAGACGCCCATGATTTTGCCGAAGGCTGAGCGGCCGAAGTAGTCGGCGCGGATGGCGGTCATCTGGGGGCCGCGCCAGCCCCAGGCGAGTCCGTGGATGAGGGTGAAGGCGATGACCATCCAGACGTTGACGGCGTGGGAGAGGATGAGGAGCCCGACGCAGTGCATGGTCATGCAGGTGACGAGGAGGGCGCGTTTGTTGACACGGTCGCCGAGGAAGCCGCCGCTGAGGTTGCCGCACATGAAGACGAGGGTGAGGAGGAAGACGACGGTGGAGGCTTCGCCGAGGGAGTAGCCCTGGCTTTCGCGGACGTGTGAGACGAGGTGGACGCTCATGGCGGAGACGACGAAGAGGGCGGAGCCGTGGCCGAAGGAGATGAACCAGAAGGCGGGTGTGCGGACGGCTTCTCGGAGGGTGAAATCGCCGGAGCCGGCGGGGGGGACGGCGACGGGCTGTTCGCCAGGTTGGACGAGTTGGGAGCGTGGGTGGGGTTGGTCGCCATCGGGGAGGAGGCCCATGTCTTCGGGGTGGTGGCGGAGGACCATGGTGAGGGGGAGGCCAACGGTGAGGAGGACGACGCCGGAGAGGAAGGCGGTGCCGCGCCAGCCGATGCCTTCGAGGAGGAGGACGGTGAGCGGGACGGCCATGCCGCCGAGGGCGAAGCCGGTGGAGGTGAGGGAGATGGCGGTGGCGCGGCGGCGTTCGAACCAGTGGATGGCGGCGAAGGTGACGGTGAGGAAGCCGGCCATGCTGCCGCCGATGGACATGACGAGGAAGGCGCCATAGAACTGGGGGAGGGACTGGACCTGGCTGAAGAGCATGAAGCCGATGGCCATGATGACCATGCCGGTGGCTGAGACTTTGCGTGGGCCGAACTTGTCGAGCATCCAGCCGTGGATGGGGCCGAGGACGCCGCTTTCGGCTTCGCGGAGGGAGCTGGCGGCGGCGAGGGAGGTTTTGCTCCAGCCGAATTGTTCGTTGAGGACGACGACGTAGGCGCCATAGGCCTGGCCGAGGAAGGCGGCCTGGAGGAATTGCATGCCTGCGCCGGCGGCGACGATCCACCATCCGTAGAAGATTCGGGCGGGGTTACGTGACCGCGTTTTGGCGGTGTCCAGTGGTGCCTCGGTCACGTAGGGCATCCGGAGGGTGGGATGTTGGGGGAGTCTACGGGGCGGTGGGGTTGTGGGCACGAGAGTGGGGCGGGGGCATTCCGGGTGCCCGATCGGGACACTGTGCAGTTGAAGGAGCGATTGCATCTCGCCTGGGGGTGCGGGGAGAGCTACTGCTTGAAGCGGGGTGGCTCCTGGTAGACCCGCTCCGTGAACTCCTCGAAGCTCATTGGCCGGAACACCTCGACCCACCCGATCTCACCATCGGCCGACGACCATGCGAAACCGTCCCCGGCCGCCACGTGAAGCCGGCCGCGCTTTCCCTGGCGCGACCGGAGTGACTCGATCTTCACCGTCGCGGCGGCCTGCAGCGATTCTTCATCCAACCCTTCGGGGAACGACCGTTCGCCCACGTAGACGAGCGCGAGCCCAGCATCATCAAAGAAGAACTGGAGACCTATTCCCCGGACAGTGATTTGCGTCGCGTCC
>CALFYR010000153.1 GCA_937954195.1 uncultured Dehalococcoidia bacterium | reverse complement strand
CTCCCGGGGCTCCATCAACGTCGACCACGAAGGCAACCCCGCCACCCGCAACACGCTCATCGAAAACGGCAAACTTCGCGGCTACCTCCACGACGAAGTCAGCTCCCGCCACTTCGGAGTCACGCCTTCCGGTTCCGGCCGCCGCCAAACGTTCAAGGACTACATCATGCCGCGCATGACCAACACCTTCATGCTCCCCGGCAAAGACACCAAAGAAGACATCATCCGCAGCGTCGATCGCGGCATCTACGCCATCTCCTACTCCGGTGGCCAGGTCAACATCTCCAACGGCGACTTCGTCTTCTCCGTCACCGAGGCCTACATGATTGAAGGCGGCAAGATCACCTCGCCCCTCAAAAACGTCATGCTTATCGGCAACGGACCCGACGTCCTCTCCAAAGTCACCAAAGTCGCCAACGACTACGAACTCTCCGACGGCCGCTGGACCTGCGGCAAAGACGGCCAATCAGTCCCCGTCGGCGTCGGAATGCCCACCGTCCTCGTCTCCGGCATCACCGTCGGCGGCACCCAGGTCTAGTTCCTCACCCCCAACCCCTCTCCATTGTCATGGAGAGGGGAGCCAGCGCTCCCGAGGTCGCGTATGACGATGCCCCGCCAGCTACGGCGACGCTCCACCGCTTCAGAGCAACTGCTCTGGGGCGTCCTGCGCAATCGTCGTCTCCTCGGTGCCAAATTTCGCCGCCAACACCCGGTCGGCCGGTTCGTCCTCGATTTCTACTGTCCTGAACTTAAACTTGCCATCGAAGTCGATGGCCCAATCCATGAGATCGAAGAACTCAGAGGCCGAGACGAGACGCGCCAGGCCCTCATCGAGGCCCACGGCATTCGTTTCATCCGGATGAGTGCCGAAGAGATCCAAACCGCCTTCGACTCCACAGTAGCCTGACTCAAATCCCATCTGAAGACCGCTTCTCCCCCTCTCCATAGCGATGGAGAGGGGGCCGGGGGGTGAGGAATTTGGAAGGTCCAAAACCAACAACCATCGCGCAGTCCGTCGTTCAACTGGCTCGCCAGGCAGGCGCCGAACAATGTGATGTCGTCGTCTCCATGCACACCGAGGCCAACGTTACCGTACGCCTCGGAGAAATCGAGAAGCTGATAGAGGCTGGCTCGATGGCCCTTGGCCTCCGCGTCATCAACGGCGGCCGAACCGCCATCTGCTCAACCTCGGATCTCACCCCGCAGTCCCTCGAACGTTTCGCAGCCGAAACCGTCGAACTCGCCTCGATCTCCGAAGCCGATGAATACGCTGGTCTTCCCGAGGAGCACCTCCTCGCGAAGAACGTCAGCGCCTCCGGTCTGGCCCTCTATGACGAGCGCATCGAGGCCATGACCACCGACGAGAAGATCCGCATGGCAAAAGCCTGTGAAGGCGCCGCCCTCGGCGCCGATAAGCGCGTCACCAACTCCGATGGCGCAAGCATTTCCACCCGCGTCGGCGAATTCGCCCTCGCCAACTCACTCGGCTTCGCCGGCAGCTACCCCATCACCACGGTCTCCCTCATGGTCGAAGCCATCGCCGATGACGCCGATGGCAAGAAGCGCAACGGCTACTGGTACACCGCCGAAACCAGCCTCGGCCGCATGGCCGATCCCGAAGAAGTTGGCCGCATCGCCGCCCGCCGCGCCGTCGACCAGATCGGCGCCCGCAAGGTGCCCACCACTCGCGCCCCGGTCATCTTCGAACCCGACATGGCAGTCTCCCTGATGCGCGGTCTCGCCGGCTGCGCCGCAGGCGATGCCCTCTACCGCGGCTCCACCTTCCTCGCCGACCGCAAGGGACAGACCATCGGCTCGAACCTCGTGACCATCGTCGATGACCCAACCCTTCCCGGCCGCTTCGGCTCCGAACCCTTCGATGGCGAAGGCGTTGCCACCTCCCGCAAGCTTATCTTCGATGCGGGCCGCTTCGAAGGCTTCCTCTTCGATTGCTACACGGCCCGCCGGACCGGCAACGTCACCACCGGCAATGCCCAGCGCGGCGTCGAATCCCTGCCCTCGCCCGGCGCGTCCAACCTCGTCTGGCAGCCCGGCGAAGCCACACCCGAATCCATCATCGCCGGCGTCTCCAGCGGCCTCTATGTCACGTCGCTCATGGGCAGCGGCTTCAACCCCACCACCGGCGACTACTCCCGCGGCGCCGGCGGCTTCTGGATCGAAAACGGACGTATCGCCTTCCCCGTCACCGAAGTCAACATCTCTGGCCGTATGGACGAGATGATGGCGAACGTTGACGCCATCGGAAACGACCTCACCTGGTTCGGCGCCACCGCCGCCCCAACCATCCGCATCAACCAGATGACCATCTCCGGAACCTAGGCCCGCGCGTACGCAAGGGCGTGTCGCAACAAACCACCAGCAAGTCCAAACTCCACCACCAACACACGGAGCACAAACCTCCGTCCACCACCACAAACGAGAACCCCAACATGCCAGAAGTCCTTGCCGTCTGCGTCGGCCAACCCCGCGCCGTTTCCGCCTTCGATGCCCACGGCCGCGAGCACCAGGTCGTCACCGCCATCTACAAAGAGCCGGTCGCGGGCCGCGTCCACGCTCGCGTCTGGGGGCTCGAAGGTGATGGCCAGGCCGATACCCGCGTGATCAAAGGCCGCCAGGTCCACGGCGGCGCCGACAAGGCTGTCTACCTCTACCCGTTCGAACACTACGCCGCCTGGCAGTCGGAACTCGGCAAGGAACTCGAACTCGGCCAGTTCGGTGAGAACCTCACCATCACCGGCTTCCTCGAAGAAACCACCCGCGCAGGCGATACCCTCCGCATCGGCGAAACGCTCCTCCAGGTCACCACCCCACGTGGGCCCTGCTACAAGTTCGATATCCGCATGGGTATCCCGGAATGCAAAGAGCAGATGAACGCGAACGGCCGCACAGGCTTCTACGCGCGGGTCCTCCAGGAGGGCACCATCGGCGCCGGCGACACCATCGAACTCGTCTCATCT
>CALFYR010000152.1 GCA_937954195.1 uncultured Dehalococcoidia bacterium | reverse complement strand
GTAGTACTACCCCGCCTTGCGGGTGGGGAGGGGGACGAGGCCGGGGGCTTTGCGGCGGGGCGGGGCGGGCGCCTCCTCGGGTGCGGCGATGTTCAACTTTACGAAGGCGCAGTCGTGCTCCATGGTGATTTCGCTGAGGAAGGGCGACTCCCGGAAGAGCGTGAGCATGTGCTGGTTTTCGCAGAGGACGACGGCTGTCAGGCGTTCGAACCCGCAAGTGCGGGCATGGTCGATGAGGCGGCGCATCAAGAGCGAGCCAACGCCGGTGCCCTGCTTCGCATCTTCGACCACGAAGGCGAGTTCGGCGGAGTTCTCGCTCTCGGATTCGTACCGGCCGACGCCGTAGATGGTGTCATCGGTGAGTGGACTGACGACATAGGCGACCCGCTTCACGAAATCGACCGTGCAGAGGTGCTGGGCGAATTCGGGCGAGAGGCGGCGCATGGGCGTGAAGAAGCGGAGGCGCGTGGTGTTCACGGACAGGCGGGAGTGGAAGTCCATCAGGTTCGGGACGTCGGCGGGGAGGATGGGGCGGACACGGACGGCCTCGCCGGTGCGGAGGATCGCCTGCGTTTCGAGGGGGACTGGCGTGTCCATGTCTCCAGTATGCACGGAATCTCCCACCCCGGTCGTTAGCTCCAGGTGCAGATTGCACTTACCAATCGACTCCGCATGTGACAACTATCACAAGCTCCCGAAACACCCTCGCGGCCGGTACGGGCGTCACAACTTGCGACCCAGGTAGTCGAGGATGACGCGAAAGCGTTCGACGCGGTGGCTCGGGCGGCCGGCGCGAGAGAGTTCGTGGTCCTCATCCGGCACACGGACAAATTCGACATCCTTGCGGCGCTGTTTCAGGACGACGAAGAGCTGCTCCGCCTGGGAGATCGGACAGCGGAGATCGTTCTCGGAATGGAGGATGAGGACGGGTGTTTCGATGTTCTTCGCGTAGGTGAGGGGCGACTGGCGAAGAACGGCTTCGAGATTGTCCTGGATGGTGGCATCCTCGCCGAGGTACTGGCGGTTGAACGTGCCGCCGATATCGCTGGCGCCCTGCATGGAGTACCAGTCGTTTACGGCACGCTCGCTGATGGCGCACTTGAAGCGGTTGGTGTGGCCGATGGCCCAGGTGGTCATGAAGCCACCGTAGCTGCCCCCCATGATGGCGAGCCGGTCGCGATCGGCCCAGGGGGCTCGCTCGAGCGCAGCGTCGAACGCTGCCATGACGTCCCGGTAGTCCGGGCCACCCATATCGCCCACGAGGGCTCGGGCGAAGGCGGTGTCCTGCCCGGATGAGCCACGCGGGTTGCAGAAGACGACGCCGTAGCCTGCAGCGGCGTAGACCTGGAACTCGTCGAAGAACGGTTCGCCGTACTGGCCGAATGGGCCCCCATGGACGTTGAGGACGAGCGGGTAGGACCGGCCGTCTTCGAACGCCGTCGGTTTCATGAGCCAGCAATCGACTTCGGTCCCAGCTTCGGTTGAGACGACGAACTTTTCGCCAACCGCGCGGGGAACGACCTCGAGCCAGCCGGCGTTGAGGTTGGTGAGCTGGCGCTTGTTCCCCGTTTCCAGGTTGACGAGGTAGACCTCGGAGGGGAGTTGCTGCGAACTGGCGGAGATGACTGCGCGGTTCCCGGCACGATCGACGGAGTACCAGCCCAGGACGGACGCGTCTTTGCCCACCCATCGCCCATCGGCGGGCTGGCCGGCGATCCAGAGCGACGCCTCGCCGTGATCCTGGGCGGCGGTGAGGATGCCGCCTCCGGGAAGCCACTTCGGCTGCGCCACCGCGCCGGGGAGCGAGCCCGCGCCCATCTCCCGATCGATGCCGCCGGCGACGAGGGTTTCGCCAGAGCCATCGGCGGCAGCGAGCGTGAGGAGGCCGTTGGACGGCCAGGTCGGGTGGTGGATATGCGCGATTGACCGGCCGTCCGGCGACCAGGCCGGGGCGCCGCGCGCTCCCGAAGTCGTCGTCACCTGGCGCGGCTCGCCACCGTTGGCCGCGACGATCCAGAGGTCGGACTGGGTGTCGTACTCACGGTCCGGATGGCGGGCTGAAACGAAGGCGATCTGCGTGCCATCCGGCGACCAGGCGGGCTGGGTGTCGTCCCAATCGCCATCTGTGATCTGCTGGGGTTCGCCGACGTGAATGCGGACCACGAAGAGGTGGCGGCGCTGGTCGTAGGTGAATCCCTGGCCGTTCACGCGGTACTTCATGGAAGTGATAGTTCGGAATGGCTTCGCCTTTTTAGGGT
>CALFYR010000151.1 GCA_937954195.1 uncultured Dehalococcoidia bacterium | reverse complement strand
TTCCAGCGAATCGACGAAGGAGATCGCGGACCTCATCAGCCGCGTGCAGGCCGGCACCGAAGAGGCTGTGAAGGCGATGGCCGCCGGCGTCGAAGATGTCGAGCGAGGGCGCACCATCACCGGCCAGGCCGGCGCCGCCCTCGAGGCCATCCTCGGTTCCGTCGAAACGTCAGCCGCCCGGATGCAGTCCATCGCGAAGGACGTCCAGGACCTCGCGACAGGGGCGGAGCGCATCGTCGCCGCATCCGTGACGGTTGCGGAACGCGCGGGCGAGACGGTGGATGGGGCGACGCGCCTCACGTCTGGCACCAGCAAGGTAAGCGACGCGATCCTGCAGGTTTCGGCTACGAGCGAAGAAACCTCCGCCTCCGCGGAAGAGGTTTCGGCTTCGACCCAGGAGCTGACGGCGCAGTCCGGAGACCTGGCGGAGACCGCCACCCGCATGCGGGCCCTGGCGAACTCGCTCAACGCGTCCGTGGCACGGTTCCGCGGCGGCGAAACCACCGCGTAGGCACGGTCATCACCCGGTACAAACGCGGGAGCCCTCCATCTGGAGGGCTCCCGCTATTTCTTGCGTTTGGCCGCCTGCCGTTTCGCCCACTGCCGGCTCAATATCCAACGCGTGCTAAAGCGCGAGAACCCGAACCCGAGCAGGACCGCCCAGAAGATCGCGACGATGGTGAAGTAGCGGCTGTCATCGACGGAGGCCACCACGCCGGTGTACATGCCGACGAACCCGCCGATCGCGAAGGCGAAGAACACCGGAAACGTTTTCCACTTCCAATCAGGCATCGGGAGCGGGCGCGCACCGGCCGGCGGCTGTTCTTTGGCCTCCGCGGCAACAGGTGCAGCGGCTGGCGGAAGGTCGTGCGCTTCCGATGCGCGGCGTTTGCGATGGCGTCGAGTCTGGCTCACTGGGGCACCTCGAACTCAAGGCGGAACGCCATATCGCAGCGCAGACAGAGCGGCACCACGTCTCTCCCCAGCGTCGAACGAAAACCGATCACATGAACTCCGCAAGCCCGGCCCGCTTCGTTGATGCGAGCATCGGGGAAATGGAATAGTCCGCCACAATCCGCACAGATAAGCGCGCTATGAGCGCCAATCTGTTGGTGGCACTCGCAGCATAGCCGCGCGTTCACGCACGTTCCCGCGCGTAGTCGAGCACATCACCCAGCCGGAAGAGGAGCGTGCCTCCCGCCGTGCGGCGCGAACGTACCCGGCCGGCCGCCGCCGCTGCTTCCAGCGCGGCAGCATCCAGGTCCGCCGCCTGGGCCGCCTCCACCAGGTCCACCACTTCGTCCGGGTCCATGTTGGCGGTCGGGTTCAGACAGGTATTGCAGGCGAATTGCAGGCTCAGGTGCTCTTCGTTAATCCACACCTGTCCGCAGTCGTCGCCGGGCATGTCGACCCGGGAATTCAGGTGGTAGAGGTTCCCGCACGTGTTGCAGTGCGCCTCCATGTGCGCCGCGACTTCGAGTGAGCAGACGAAACAGGTCGGTTTGGCCTCGGTTGTCGACATTGATGAACCTACCGCGAGCATACTGCAAACCTTGACTCGCGGTGAACGCGCTCCATATGATTATAGCGCTTTAGCAATTCCTAACCGGCCGGGCGCACGGGGCCCGCCGGACGCCCGCATTGGCGGGCGGGAGGGTACGTGGCACTGGCCACTTCGACGGATGTCCGCGAACTCGTCGCAAGCCTGGGTGTCAGGCCAATGCCCGACGACCTCCTTGGGGAGGCCCTCACTCACGCATCCTATCTGAACGAAGCCGATGCATCGGCGCTTTCCAACGAGCGCCTCGAGTTCCTTGGCGATTCGGTGCTGGGCATGGTCATCGCCGCTGTGCTGTTCGATGCGTTCCCCAACGCCGGCGAAGGCGAACTCACCCGTATGCGCGCCGACATCGTGCGGGGCACGAGCCTGGCGAAGGTCGCGGCCCGCCTCGGGCTCGGCGAATACATGATCCTGGGACGGGGCGAAGAAGCCGCCGGTGGCCGAAACCGGGACCGCAACCTGGCCGGGGCGCTGGAAGCGCTCGTTGGCGCCGTCTATCGCGCGCACGGCTATCGCGCCGCCAAATCACTCACTCGCCGCCTGCTCAAGCCCGAACTCGAGCAGATTCGCAGAAGCGGTGTGCAGGTCGACCCGAAGAGTTCGTTACAGCACCTGGTGCAGGCGCGCTGGCACGAACCGCCCGAATATGTGACGGTTGAGGACGCGATGGGTTCGCCCCATCGCAGGTTCGTTGTTGAGGTGCGCGCGGCAGGCGAAACCCTCGGTCGGGGCGAGGGACGCAGCAAGCGCGAAGCTCAGCAAGCAGCAGCCCAGGAAGCCGTCGCCTGGTTCACCACCCATTCACGGGCGGAAGGCTAGCCATGTACCTGAAACGGCTCTCCATCCAGGGTTTCAAGAGTTTCGCCAACCGGACGAACTTCGATTACCAGCCCGGTATTACCGCGGTGGTTGGCCCCAACGGCTCGGGCAAAAGCAACGTCTCGGACGCTATCCGCTGGGTGCTGGGCGAACAGAGTTCCCGCCTCCTGCGCGCGAAAAAGCAAGAAGACGTGATTTTCGCTGGCACGAAGGACCGCGCGGCTGTCGGAATGGCCGAAGTCGCGCTCACGCTGGACAACGAAGAGCGCTGGCTGCCGCTCGACTTCTCGGAGGTCGAGATTGCCCGCCGCGTCTACCGCAACGGCGACTCCGAGTACCTGCTGAACGGGAGCCGCGTCCGTCTGCGCGACGTTATCGACCTGCTGATGAAGGGCGATGTCGGCCAGAACAGCTACTCGATCATGGGCCAGGGCCTTGTCGATGAAGTGCTGAGCATGTCGCCGGATGAGCGGCGCTCGTTCCTCGATGAAGCAGCCGACGTGAAGCGGTTCCGGCTGAAGATCAAGGAAGCCCAGGACCGCCTGGCCGCGACGCGCGACAACATCGGCCGGGTTTCGCTCATCATCCAGGAGATAGAGCCGCGCCTGGCACAGCTGAACCGCCAGGCCGAACGCGCCGCCGAACATAAGCGTCTCAGCGCGGAGCTCATGGAGCTGTTGCGTGCCTACTACACGCAGCTCTGGGACGACGCCCAGAACACCCTCGCCCGCGTCCGGGCTTCGCTGGACCAGGGCAACGCCGAGAACGCCGCAGCCGCCCAGCGCGTCACGCAGCTCCGTGAGCAGCTCCGCGCGCTTTCCGAAGAGATCCGCAAGCGCAGGGATGCGATATCGAGGCGCGATACACAGACCACGGAGATCGAGCAGCGCCTGGCGGCCACCGAGCAAGCGGTCGCCCTGGATCGGGAGCGCCACGCCATGGTCTCCGGCCGGCGTGAAGAAGTGCGGCTCGAACTCGAAGCGCTCGAAGCGGAGCGCCTCTCGCTCGTTTCGAACGACGTCGATGACCGGAGCCGTAATGTCGAGGTCACGGGCGAGGCTGAATCTGCCCGCGATGCCATGGCCCGTTGCCGCCAGGAGCTGGATGCGGCCGAGCGTGACTACTCGGCCGTCCGCAGCAAGGTCGGTGAGCTCCGTGACGGGGCCGATGGCGACGACCGCCGCGCGAACGCAATGTCGGCGGATATCGAATCTGCCCAGCGGCGAATCGCGGACCTTGAGCGCGAGCTGGAGCAAATGGTCGCTCGCCGCAAGCAGGTCATTGTCGAACTGCTCGGCTATCGCCGCCGTTCCTCCGAGGCCCGTGCGGCCGTTGCCGATGGCGAAGTGCGGCTCGAGGAAGCCCGCGAGGAAGCCGAAGCCGCCCGCGAACAGCTCATTCGTGTTCAGGAAGAAGTGCGCGAGTTCGAGGCGGCCGGCAACCAGGACCTCCGCGAGCTCGACCACCTGGAGGGCCGGCTGGACGCGCTGCGGCGAGTCCAGGCCGAGCACGACGGCGTGGCCGCGGGCACGCGCAACGTGCTCATCATGGGCCAGGCGCTCATTGAGGAATTTGAACCCGGCAGCATGGGCGAACCGCCCGAGCTTCCGGGCGTGGTCGGGTTGCTCTCCCGCCAGCTGAAGGTGCCGCAGGGCCTTGAGGTGGCAATTAACGCCGCCCTCGAACAGCGCCTCCACGCCATCATCGTGGAGAACGAAGCGGTCGCCCTCGACGCGATTGCCACGTTGCAGCGCCGCAAGCAGGGCCGTGCCCAGTTCCTCCCGCTCGACTCGGTGCGCCATGTGTACCCACTGAACCTCCAGAAGGAGCGGGGCGTGGTTGGAGTCGCCGCCAAGCTCGTGCGCTGCGACCAGCGCATGAAGCCGCTGGTCGATACGCTTCTCGGCCGGGTCATCGTCTGCGAAGACGTTCAGGCGGGCCTCCGTATGATCCGTCGATCCCTCGGCTCCGTGGTCACGCTTGATGGCGTGTACATCGAGCCGACCGGCGTCATCGCGGGCGGCTCCACCGGCGCCGACGAGGGCGAGTTCATCCGTCAGCGCGAACTCGAAGAGCTTCCGGAGCGCATCGAAGAGCTGCGCAGCCGCACCGCCATCAGTGCCGATCGCATCGCGAACGCCCGGGCCGCCATCGACCAGGTGGCGAGGCGCTCGCGCGAAGCCGAAGCAGAGTACGAGATGACTCGCCGCGCCCTGGAAGGCGCACGGTTCGACCTGGAGAAGGAGAAGGAGCGTCTCCGCCGCATCCGCCGCGACCTCGACGCCCTTCGTTCCAAGCGCGCCGACATTCGCCGCGAACGTGAGACGCGCGAGAGCCAGATTGCCCAGGCCGAACTCGCCGCCGCGCAACTTCAACAGCGCCGCGACGAACGGCGGGCCGAAATGGAAGGCCTCGATGAGCAACTCGCAGCGGCCACGGAGCGCCGTGAGGCCGCCTTGCGGGCTGTTTCCGAAGCCAGTGCCAAGCTCGCCAGCGTGGAAGGCGAGCGGCGCACGCTCGTCGCGATGCGTGAACAGCACGACAAGGCGATCGAGCGCCTCGATGGCCAGATCGCCGCAAAGCGCCTGCAGGCCCGGAACCTTGAGCTCGAGGGCAGCGTGATCGACGAGCGCCTTTCCAAGCTCGCCCGCGAGCTGGAGGCGATCCGGACCGAACAGTCGCGCTTCACCGAAGACGCGGCGCCCGACCGCGACGAACTCCACCGCCTGGAGAACCACGAGCGCACCATCCAGGACGAGTACAACGAGGCGCAGGCGTCACTGCTGAACGTCGACCGGAAGCGGCTGGACCAGGAAGCGGAGCTCGCGCGCACCGAAGAGCACATCGAACACCTGCGCCTTGAAATGCAGCGAGAGGGTCTTGCCATCGACCGCGACGGACGGGTCGTCCCGTTCGATGAGGCGGTCCACGCGGAACCCTTGTTCGAGCCGGAGATGGAGACGCCGCGTATCCAGGGCGGCGCCGAACTCAACCTTGAGGAGATGCGCCAGCGAATCGAGGAACTTCGCCGACAGATCCGCCGGCTGGGAGCCATCAACGCCGAAGCCCCCGACGATTTCCGCGAGTTCCGCGAACGGCATGAATTCCTCACGACGCAGCTGGCCGACCTGAACGACGCCGAAATCCAGCTGCGTTCGGCGATCTCCGACCTCAACGAGGAGATCCGGTCTCGTTTCACGACCACCTTCGCGACGGTGAATACGGCGTTCGGCGAGTACTTCCAGTCCTTCTTCGGCGGCGGCACGGCGAGCCTGATGCTGACGGACCCGGACAACATCGCCGAGGCCGGAATCGACATCGAAGCGCAACCGCCCGGCAAGCGCATCAAGAGCCTGAGCCTGCTTTCAGGTGGTGAGCGGTCGCTCACTGCGGTGGCGCTGCTCTTCGCCCTGCTGAGCGCGAACCCCGCCCCGTTCTGCGTGCTCGACGAAGTCGACGCCGCCCTCGATGAGGCAAACGTCGGACGGTTCACCGCCGCGCTTCGCAAGCTCTCCGAGAAGACGCAGTTCCTGGTGGTGACGCACAACCGCCGCACGATCGAGGTCGCCGATGCGATCTACGGCGTCTCCATGGGGCGAGATGGTGTTTCGAAGGTGCTCAGCCTCCGCCTATCGGATGTGCCGCAGCACCAGAACTAATCGAACAGCTCGCCGATAGCGATATCGAGACCTGGCGTTTCGAGTCCGGCCTCGTCGCTGCCCAGCCGCTCATCTGCCGAGAAGGCTCGAACGCCCCCGTCGTTGCGGTACACCACGACATCGCGGTGACGCGTCCGGACCAGCCACACACGACGGACGCCAGCATCGAGGTATTCGCCGACCTTCTCAAGGACGTCACGCTCAGTGTCGTTCGGCGAAACGACCTCCACGGCGAGGAGCGGAACGCCATCGAGGAACCCTGTATCCGGGAGCTTGCCATCCACCAGGAGCGATGCCGGAGCGATCGAAACATCTGGCCCTCGGACGAGGTCCGGTTCACGCCGGAGGATGTAGCCGATCTCAACCGTAGCTCGGCCATCGCCAGCCGAGCCAAGAAAGGCCTTAAGGGCCGACGCCAGGTCAACCTGGATTTCTCCATGCTTGCCGCTCACTGGCATGAATGTCACAACCTTTCCGCGGACAAGCTCCATCTTGCCGCCATCACGCGGTTCCCTAAGCCTGGCGAATTCCTCAGCGGTCAACAGGGATTCGGTAACAGCAGTCGCCATGCTGCGAGCATACAGCATTCGAACTGACCCTTACCCCGCAACCCGCTACCCTGAACGACATCCACACCCCCGGGAGCGCGCGTGCGATTCTGGCGCAAGAAACCCCAGGAAACCTCGAACGACGCTGAAGCCGTTGCGCTGGCTGAAGAAGAGGTATTCGAGCCCACCGAAGAAGAGAAGGCCGAAGTCCACGAGCAGACCGAACGTGCCGTCGAACGCACGCGGCGCGGCTTCTTCGGCCGCCTGGGCGGGTTGTTCGAGCGACCGGACTTTGATGATTCGCTCTGGGACGAACTCGAAGAGATTCTCATCGGCGCTGACGCCGGCCTGGAGACCACAACGGCCATCCTCGACGCGGTCCGTGCGCAGGTGAAGGACGAGGGGGCGAAGCAAAGCGCCCGCGTCCGGGAGTTACTGCGCGAGGAACTTGTGGCGGTCCTTCACGAGCCGCGTGAGACGCCGGCTGCGTGGGCGCGCGCGGACGCGCCACCCCGCCTCATCATTCTCGTCGTGGGGGTAAATGGCGCAGGCAAGACCACGTCCATCGCGAAGCTGGCCCATGCCTTCAAACGAGACGGCGCCAACGTCATCCTCGGCGCGGCGGACACATTCCGCGCCGCCGCATCCGACCAATTGAAGGTGTGGGGCGAACGGACCGGCGTCCGGGTCATCGCGCACCAGCCCGGGGCCGACCCCGGCGCGGTGGTGTTCGACACGCTTTCCGCGGCGGAGAACGCTTCCGCCGACATGGTCATCATCGATACGGCCGGCCGGCTTCACACGAAATCGAACCTGATGGAAGAACTGAAGAAGATCGACCGCGTGGTGAAGCGCACCCACCCCGATGCGCCCCACGAAACCATCCTGGTGCTGGATGCGACGACCGGCCAGAACGGGCTCATGCAGGCCAA
>CALFYR010000150.1 GCA_937954195.1 uncultured Dehalococcoidia bacterium | reverse complement strand
CCAATGGCGAGAACTGTTCAGGCGGCAAAGGGCTGCTGCCGCGCCATGCGGACGAATTGTTCAACTGCGGGATCGATGTCATTACGGGCGGGAACCACACCTTCCAACACCGTGACCTGTATCCGTACCTGGAGAGCACGCCCGGCATCACGCGGCCCTTGAATTACCCGGCCGGCGCGCCCGGGCGAGGCATCGCCGAGGCGGGCGACCTGACGGTGGTGAACCTGATAGGTCGGGCATTCATGCCGGCCGACTACGATGACCCGTTCCGCGCCGTCGATGAAGCGCTCAAAAGCATCCCGGCGAACCGATTCATCCTGGTGGACTTGCACGCCGAGGCCACGAGCGAGAAACAGGCGATGGGGTGGCACCTCGATGGCCGGGTGACCTTCGTGGTCGGGACCCACACGCACGTGGCGACCGCCGACCAACGAATCCTTCCCCACGGGACGGCCTACTGCACCGACGCGGGCATGTGTGGCGCCCGCGATTCTGTCATCGGAGATGATGTGAGCGCCGTACTCAACCGGTTTCGAACACAAATGCCCACACGGCTCGCGCCAGCAGAAGGCGACGCCATACTGAACGGGGTCCTCATCGAGGCGGACAATGTGACCAGGCGGGCGACCCTCATCGAACGCTGCGATACGCTGGTTTGCGCATGAGCAAGGGCGATTTCCACCTGCACAGCACCGCATCTGATGGCGTCCGCTCACCCACATGGGTAATGGAAACAGCGGCCGCCAACGGCGTACGCGTCCTCTCGCTAACCGACCACGACACGACCGCGGGATATGAAGAAGCCCGCGGCGGCAGCGTGAAGGACGCCGACGTCGTGGCCGCCGCGGACCGCCTGGGCCTGCGGCTGATACCAGGCCTGGAAATGAGCACGGACCTCGGCAAAGCGGATGTCCACCTGCTCGGGTTCGGGTTTGACGTTGAAGCGAAGCCGCTGATCGATTTCATGCGGTGGCAACGCGAGGGCCGCCTGACACGGCTGAACACGATGGTGGGAATCCTTCACGACTACGGCATGAACGTCACGGTGGAACGGATCCTCGAAATCGCTGGCGAGGCGTCGGTCGGGCGTCCCCACGTGGCACGGGCCCTCCTCGAAGCGGGGCATGTGGCGAGTGTGCAGGAAGCGTTCGACCTGTGGCTGGGCAACGGCAAGCCCGCGGACGTGAACCGCGAGCGGCTCGACCCGGCCGAAACGATCAAGATCATCCATGAGAACGGGGGCGTGGTGTTTGTCGCTCACGCCATCTATATCGGCGAGGACTACCCGGAGGCGGTCGAACAGCTTGCCCGGTGGGGCGTGGACGGCCTTGAGACCTACTACAAGCACTACGATCCGGAGACCATCGCCTTCCACGAACAACTTTCAACGCGGCTCGGGCTTGCCCGGTCGGGTGGGAGTGACTACCACGGCCTAGGCAATCCAGACGACCGGGAGATCGGTGACATCCCATTCCCGGACGAGCGGGTGGACGAATTCGTGGCGTTCCTTGAGTCGAAGGGTGTGAACACCGGAAAGGCGGCCAGCGCGTGATCGAAGCAGACGACATTGAGCAGATCATCCCGCACCGCTACCCGTTCTTGCTGGTGGACCGCATCATCGAGATCGAGGAAGGCAAAAGCGCGGTCGGCGTGAAGAACGTGACCGCCAACGAGTGGTTCTTCGAGGGTCACTTTCCCGGGAAGCGTGTTATGCCCGGCGTGCTCATCGTCGAGGCGATGGCCCAGGTGGCGGCAGTGGCGCTCATGAAGGGCCTCGATGCCGGTGGCAAGAGCCCGCTCTTCGGAGGTATCGAGAGCATGCGCTTCCGCAAGCCGGTGGTGCCCGGCGATCAGCTCCGGCTGGAGTTCGAACTGGAGAAAATGCGCGGACCCGTAGGGAAGGGCAAGGTGCGCGCGACCGTGGACGGGAAACTGGCGGCCGAGGGCACCATTTCGTTCGCGCTGGTGGATTTGAGCGCCGCCGCAACCGAATAGTATCGGCGAGACCACTTCGCCTTTACCCGCCAACGGCTAGGATAGTTGAGATGAGCGCCCCCGATACCACCGTCGATTACTACTCCGTCCTTGAGGTTGCGCCGACCGCGAGCAAGGAAGTGATTGAGGCTGCCTACCGTGGGCTGATGCGAAAATATGGCGATTCGCCCGATGGGGACATCCGGGCTCGGCGGCAGGTGGTCGAACGTGCGTACGAGGTGCTCGGCAATGATGAGCGTCGAGCCGCCTACGACGCCGCTCGGAACGGCGCATCCACGCCTATCGCGCCCGTGGTGACCGCTCCTGATCCGCCGGCATTCCGCCCGGCGACGGTTGTGGAGTGCCCGCGCGACCCTGGGGTCGAGACGGCACTGCGCTGCGGACGCTGCGATACCCCGATTTGCCCCCGCTGCCTGATCCAGGGCCCCGTGGGCACGCGCTGCCGAGACTGCGCGAAGCTTTCGAAGAACCCGATTTACACCCTGACGACGCAGGGCAAGATGCGGGCCGCCGCCGCCGCGGTCATCGGCGGCATCGCGATGGGGATCATCTGGGGACTGGTGCTCATCCAGTTCACCTTCGGCTTCTTCTCGATCTTCCTGGGGTTGGGCCTGGGTTGGATCTTCACGCGCGCCCTGGATTTCGCCACTGGCCGCAAGCGCGGCCCGATGGTAGCGGGATTCGCTATCGGCGGAATATTCCTGGCATGGGGCGTGATGGCGCTGATGATCCCGCAGATTGCGCTCTTCGGGCTGGTTCCGGCGGGTATCGGTTC
>CALFYR010000149.1 GCA_937954195.1 uncultured Dehalococcoidia bacterium | reverse complement strand
GGCGAATTGCGCCTGCAGCTTCTCCAGCGGCGAACCTGGCATAAGGGCCCCGTACGGCCCGAGCAGGTGGAGCCCCGTTGCAGACAACCGCTGATCGAGTTCGCTGAGGAACAGCTTGAGGAGGCTGGCTTCCTGGTTTGGCACGCCGCCAGCAGCGAGGATGCTCGCGACGCGGAAGCTCAGCGTGGTGGCCACCGCCACTTCGATGGCGTGCTGAGCGAGCCTGTGGCGGTGGACCGGGGAAACGTTGACCGGAGACTCTCGGACGTAGCCGCAAAGGTCGTCGAGTGCCCGCCGGGCCGCGCCCGCATTGGCGATGTTCGAACGTTCGAGGTCAAGGGTGGTGGTCGCCAGGTACCAGCCGCGGTTTACTTCGCCGAGGAGCGCGTCCGGCGGCATTCGGACGTTGTCGAAGAAGAACTGGCCGAACGTGAGGCGCCCGGCCATGTTGCGGATGGGCTGGTAGCTCACGCCCGCCGACTTGAGGTCGAGCAGGAAGTAGGTGATGCCGCGGTGCTTTGGCGCCTCCGGGTCCGTGCGAGCGAGGAGGTACATCCAGTCGGCGTAGTGGCCGTGGCTGGTCCAGATCTTTGAGCCGTTGAGGATCCAGTCGTCGCCATCCCGGACAGCCGTCGTGGAGAGCGAGGCGAGGTCGGAACCGCTACCCGGTTCGCTAAAGCCCTGGCACCAGACAACGTCCCAATTCGTGATGCCCGGCAGGTGCCGGCGCTTCTGTTCCTCGTTACCGGCGATCATGATGGTTGGGCCCGCATACCCAATCGCCGGGCCACGTGCTCCGGCCGGGGCACGCGCGTAGGCCATTTCGTCGCTGAAGACGAGTTGTTCGACGGGGCCGAGTTCCATTCCGCCGTACTCGCGGGGCCACGCGGGGGCTATCCATCCTTTGGCCGCCAGCAGCTTGTTGAACGCGTTCAGGGCGGGCGGGTCTTCCTCCTCCGCGTAATGGAAGGCTTCGATCTCCGGGCGCATCACCGACGCGAGCCAGTCACGGACTTCGGTTTGGAGCGCTTTCTGTCGCGGGGTGAGCCGGAGGTCCATGGCGCGGGAGTATAGCTACTCGGGAGGCGAGCCGGCCTGGAGGATTGGCAGTGCTTCGGCAATATGGCCGACGCGGTGGATGTTCGGGCGGGCGAGCCAGCGGTTCCGCGCCCAATCGACGAGGAAGACCTTCTCCACCAGGTCGGCCGCCCAGTCCGCCGTGAACGCGTCGTCTTCGAAGTGAGCGACGGGACGGAGCTCCGTGAGCTTGCGCGCTTTGTACTGGGCTGAGGTCTCGTGCCATGAAGGGCGCATGTGCAGTTCAGGTACGGCACCGAAATGGCGTTCGAACCAGCGGCGCGTAAGGCCTTCTGCCTTCGTGGAACGGGCGGTGACGACGACACAGCGGAAGTGCGCGGAGAGCTCGGCGAACCCTCCGGGGGCGCCGGACATCGGTTTTCGGCCCAGGTAGCGCCAACTTTCGGTGAACCAAAGGATGCCGCGCGTACCCTTCTTGTTCCGGTCCTTGCCCTGGCCCTTCCCGGGGTTGATGCCGAACGGCGGCCGGCAGAGCACGCCGTCCATGTCGAAGGTGAGCAGGGGTTTTTCCATCGCGGGCATGGTATCGCGGGTGGCGCGTAGCTTCTGTCCGGGGCAGGGTTTCGATCTTCATGGACCTTCTCGATGCCGTGCTGCTCGCAGCCGCCGCGTTCGCCGCCGGAGCCATCAACGCCGTGGCCGGGGGCGGTTCGCTGGTGAGCTTCCCGGCACTGCTGGCCGTCGGATATCCATCCAAGGCGGCGAACGTCACCAACACCGTGGCGCTGTGGCCCGGGTACATTGGCGGTTCGTACGGCTACCGGGGTGAGTTGAAGCGGCAGCGATCGACCATTGTGGCGCTGACCGTACCGAGCGTGCTGGGCGCTCTTGCGGGTTCGGCGATCCTGCTGGCGACGCCGGAATCGGCGTTCGACGCCATCGTGCCGTACCTCATTATCTTCGCGTGCGCGCTGATGGCCTTCCAGGATCCGCTGGGGCGATGGGCCCAGCATCACCAGCTTGCGGGTGGCGCCGACCTCGGCGTGCCCCTGTTTCTTCACGGGTCGATCTTCCTGTTGGCGGTGTATGGCGCGTATTTCGGCGCTGGCCTTGGGATCATGACGCTTGCGGTGCTCGGCATCCTGCTCCCTGACGACATCCAACATTCGAACGCACTCAAGGGGCTGCTGTCGGCGCTGATCAACTTCGTCGCGGTCGTGTACTTCGCGGCGTTCGGCCCGGTGGAGTGGGCCCCGGCCCTGGTGATGGCGGTGGCCGCGCTGGTCGGCGGCTACTACGGCGTAGGGGTAGCACGGCGCCTGGGGAAGCGCTGGTTGAAGGTGGCGGTCATTGCCTACGGCCTGCTGGTGGCCGCGGTGTTGCTGATTCAATAGAGGTCCCGCCGCCATCTTCCTGTTCGAACGACCAAACGACCGAACGCAGATTCGAACAGGGGGTCGTTTGGGGGTCGTTCGGGGGTCGTTTCCGCTCCTTTGGACGCCGGCTCCCCATGGTCCTGTGGTCGACTCGCTACCGCGGGGGGCCGACCTGCCAGGGCTAGTGACCCGGGGGCTGTGCCAGCGCCGGCGGGTAACCTCGCGTGCGAAGGAGACGGTCATGGCCCAATCCTTCGGAGTCGAACACCAGACCGCACACCGGGGCTTGTCACCCATCATGAGGGCGGCGTCTCGCCCGCGACGGGGTGGGCCTATAATCTGACCCAACGCTCAGACGCTCAGGAGTTCCGCATGTTGTTTTCCGTACGCCTCGTCTCTCGCCAACCCCACGATGTCTCACCGGAGGACTGGCAGGGAGTCGTCGGGGAGCAGCTACGCGCGGTGAAGGCCCAGCACGAGCAGGGGAAGATCCGGCAGATCTACCGGGAGACGGGCGTTGGCGTGCTTGCCATTTACGACGTCGCCGATGCGCGGGAGATGGATCAGCTCATCGCGGCCCTGCCCATGGCACGGTATTTCACCGAAACCACGGTTCATCCCCTGTGGGACATGGCGCCCACGCTCCAGAGCGTGTAGGTGTAGCCCCATGGCAGAAGTCAGTGCCGACGATTTCAAGGCCGCCCTCGGATCCTGGGCTTCGGGCGTTACGGTCGTAACCACCGAACTCGACGGGCTGGTGTACGGGATAACCGTCTCCAGTTTCTCGTCGCTTTCGATGGACCCGAAGCTCATCCTCGTGAGCCTCCAGGACACCAACCACCTGCCCGGGATGATCAAGAAGTCGAAGAAGTTCGCCGTCAGCATCCTCGCCGTCGGGCAGGACGAAGTTTCGGGATACTTCGCGAC
>CALFYR010000148.1 GCA_937954195.1 uncultured Dehalococcoidia bacterium | reverse complement strand
GCGGGTCGCCCTTGCGGCCGCCGAAGGAGCTGCCGCCGGCGCCGCGAGCGCCGGTGGGGTTTTCGAAGGTGATGGCGCGGGAATCGAGCCGCGTATCGATCCGGGAGACATCGAACACATCCATGGTGGGGCGTTTCTACGCCCGCATCCCGCTGCTGTCGAGATCAGTCGCCGCGGGTGGCCATCTGCCAGACGTTCCCCCACGGGTCCCGGACCATCGCCCGGCGATCCCCGTACGGCGTGTCGCGCGGATCCTCTATCGTTTCGGCCCCGGCGGCGATGGCGGCGCTGTAGGCGCTGTCCACGTCCGGCACGTACACGTAGAGGCAGGCGGCCTGCGGCTCACGCACAGACGTGTCGCTGAGCATGATGATCGAGTCGCCAACGCGAGCCTCGATCGGCGCGCCTGGATGGATGTCGGCCGTCGCCCCAAACACGGCGAGCATGAATCGGTAGAGGTGCACCGGTTCTTCCACGAAGATGCGGGGAACGACATCGGGCCAGCCATCCGGTTTGTACGTCATCGCGCACGGCATGGTACCACCGCCGAAATGCGCAGGGCTCAGGCGGCGGGCGCCTCGTCCTCAGGCAGGTCGGTCCCATCGCTACCTGCATCGATGCTGGCGATGGCATCCTTCGTGTGTTCGAACACGTTGCCCTCGCCCAGCAGCTCCAGGATCCCAAACCGTTGGAGCACTGGCCGCACCTCTGGCTGGATAGCCGTCAGGATGGTGCGTCCCCCGTGCTTTTGCCGGTGCTCGATGATGCCCTCCAGAGTCAGCAACCCCGAGGTGTCGATGTGGCGCACGTCCTTCATGCGGAGGATGAGCGGGCGGTGTTCATCGCCCTGGACCTGGTATTCGAACGAGGCAGCGCTATGGAACGAGAGCATGCCCTGCGCGGTGAAGAAATCGATATCGGGGCGGGACTTGATGAGGTCGCTGAGTTCGGGGGAGACCTGCGCGACGCGGCCGCTTTCGTCCGGGAGCATGGCGGCCGCCGCCGGGACATCGATGAGGCGGCGGATAAGAAGCACGGCCGAGGCGAGGACGCCGAACCCGATGGCGTAGGTGAGGTCGAAAAAGAGCGTGATGAGGATGGTGCTCACCAGGACCAGGAGGTCCTCCCGCGGGGCGCGGCGGAGGAGCTTCCGGACTTCGGGGACTTCGGCGATGCGCCAGGCGACGACGAGGAGGACGGCGGCCAGGGCGGTCATCGGGATGTGCCCGGCGAACGCGCCGAGCACCACCATCAGCACGAGCACGGTCAGCGAATGGAACACACCGGCCAGCCGCGAGGTGGCGCCGGCACGGATGCTGGCGGCCGTACGGGCGATGGCCGCCGTGGCGGGAATGCCACCGAAGAGCGGGCTCACCAGGTTGGCGATGCCCTGCCCGCGCAGTTCTCGGTCTGAATCGTGGCGGATGCGCTGACCGGCCATGCCATCGGCGACGACCGCGCTGAGGAGCGATTCGACGGCGCCGAGGATGGCGATGGCAACCGCGGGCTGGAGAAGGTCGATAAAAAGTGCCGAATCCCAGAAGCCGAGGGAGGGGGTAGGCAGGTCCCTGGGGAGTTCGCCGTAGCGGCTGGCGAGGGTGGGGGTATCGACATCCAGGCCCCAGGTGATGGCGGTGATGCCGGCGATGGCGATGAGCGCGGGCGGGACTTTCGGGAAGATGCGCGGCGTGGCGACCAGCACGGCGAGCGTTCCAAGCCCGACCGCGGGGGTGACCCAGCCGATGGAGCCGAGGTGGCGGAGGGTATCCCACGTTTTGGCGTGGAAGTGTTCGAGCGTTGGGTCGGTGCCGGAGACGGCGAGGAAGGTGTTGGCCTGGCCGAAGATGATGGAGAGCGCGATGCCGGCGGTGAACCCGACGACCACGGTGCCGGGCATGAAGCGGACGAGACGGCCGAACTTCAGGGCGCTCATGGCGAGGAGGAGGACGCCGGCCATGAGGCCGACCATTGGGAGGGCGGAGGGCCCGTGTTTGAGGACGACATGGCTGAGGAGCGGGACGAGCGCGGCGGTGGGCCCGGTAATGTTGTACTTCGAGCCGCCGAAGATGGAGGCGAACGCCCCGGCGAACACCGCGGTGTAGAGCCCGGCGATGGGCGGGACGCCGACGGCGACGGCAAGGGCGATGGAGAGCGGCAGCGCGATGACCCCGGCGACCATGCCGGCCACGGCGTTGGCGCGCAGTTCGGCGAGGCTGGGGAAGGTGATGGAGCGCGGAAGTTGCGCGCGCGCGGGCACGGAGAACTGCACGGTCGACCCTCTTCGATCGTTGCGCTTCCGTGGCCTGCGAGGTGAGCTGACGGGTTCGGGCGGAAGAGCCCGTCCTCCCCGTTCGGGAAGGATTCACCCCAGGAGTTGGTTCCCCCGCTCCACCCTCCGCCGGGCGGATTCGGCCGGCTGGCCGGTGAGTTCGGCCCGCCTTCGTGCCTCAAGCATCCGGCGAGGTGTTGGGGGGCGTCTATGGACGTTTGTATCGTGATTCGGGAATCGCGAAAGGTGGTGGGGCGCCAATCGCTTGCCTTAGCGGGTGCTCAGTCCGTAGCATCCGGGCCGCTGCGAGCAGAGGTAAAGAAGGGGGAAACTACCTTGAGCAACGCGACCGCCCAACCTGTCCTGTGGAACGAGATCCGTGCGCTGCTATTGGCTGCGATGGCGATCTTTGTCTACACGATCGTTATCGGGATCTTGAACGGCACCGATGCCGTGGACTTCGACCAGCGCCGGATCCTCGGGCACGTCCACGGTGGGACGCTCGGATGGCTGACGATCGCGGTGTTCGCCGCCTCGTTCTGGCTGTTCGGGGAAGGCAAATCGATAACCGACCGGGAGCGCCAGTTGCTCCGCGGACTGACGTGGGCGGCGATCATCGCCTTCCCGCTCTACGTGCTCGCGTTCTCTACGACGTACGGCAACTGGCGGCCGATCCTCGGTGTGATCTCGATGGTGCCAATTGCGGGGTTCACGGTGTGGGTGCTGTACCGGGCGCGGTCGATTGACCTGGGCGTGCCTCACATCGGGTTCCTGGCGGCGCTGGGGACATCGATCATCGGTGGTGTACTGGGCGTGCTGCTCGGCCTCGAAATCGCGACGGGCGATAACTACCTGCCGGACGGCGGCGAGGACGCGCACCCGGCGACGATGGTGGTTGGGTTCCTGGTGCCGGTTGGCCTGGCGATGGCGGAGTGGGCGTTCTTCTTCCCGAGCCCGCCGAAGGCGACGCGGCTCGGGGCGATCCAGATGCTGTTCCCGTTCCTTGGCGGCATCATCCTGATGTTGAGCCTGCTGCTGGATGTGACCGCGCTCGCGCCGATCGCCATCCTGCTGCAGATCATCGGCATCGGGATCTTCATCAAGCGGATGTGGGGGCAGTTCCGGGCAGTGGACCTGATGGCGGCGAGCCCGGGGCGGCACGCGATCATGGCGACGATCGGCCTGGCGTTCGTGATCGGGTTGGCGCAGTACTTCGTGATTAAGTACGAAGGCGACTTCGACCTGGTGCCGTTCCACCAGCTGCTCGCGCTGGACCACGCGCAGTTCATTGGGCTGATGACGAACGCGATCTTCGCGATGCTGATGGCGGCGACGATTGGCCAGCGCGGGAACAAGCTGGACCAGGCGGTGTTCATCATGGTGAACGTGGGGATTATCGGGTTCGTGATCGGCCTGCTGGGTGATTGGGATCCGTTCAAGCACGCGTTCACGCCGCTGATGGGCATCGGGCTGCTGTTGGCGCTGGCGGTATACGCGTTGCGGCTGACGGGGAACAAGGCGAGCTGGCTGCGTTAGGTGGATCACAGAAGGGAGGTTGACGGAGCCTCCCTCCGTGACGATACTTCGAAACATGTCGAATCTTCTCATCGCAGACCACGCGAAGATGGCCGAACAGTTCCAGGCGCTGGGCAACCCCCACCGGCTGGCCATCTTCGAGTACCTCGCGCGGAACTGCTGCTTTGGGAGCACGACGACCGATGACCGCATCGCGACGACGGTGGGCACGCTCGCTTCGATGTTGACCATCGCGCCTTCGACGGTGTCCCACCACCTGAAGGAACTTCGCACAGCCGGCCTCATCTCCATGGACCGCAAGGGCCAGGAGCGCGAGTGCTGGGTCGAGCCGGAGACGCTGCAGGCGCTTTCGGCGTACTTCAAGGACCTGGCCGCGCCCTGCTGCTAGGGTTTTGCCGTCCCCTCCACTTCGATTTGTGTCGAACCTTCGAACCTTCTATTCACAACCACAAGGAGTCCATCACCATGCCTGAGCAGCTTCCCATCGCTGTCATTGGAGCCGGGCCCGTCGGCCTGGCCGCCGCGGCGCACATCATTGCCCGGGGCGAGCAGCCCATCGTGTTCGAGGCCGGGGCGACAGTTGCGGCGAGTGTCCGTTCGTGGGGCCACGTGCGGACGTTCTCGCCGTGGAAGTACGTGGTCGATTCGGCCGCGCGCGGCCTGCTCGAACCGCGGGGGTGGTCGCTGGCGGAACCGGAAGCGGCGCCGACGGGCGCCGGGCTCGCGCGGGACTACCTCCAGCCGCTGGCTGACGTACCCGAGGTGGCCGACTCGCTGAAGCTCGGCGCACGGGTGACGGGCATTTCGCGTCTGGGCTTCGACAAGATGAAGAGCACCGGGCGCGAGCAATCCCCGTTCCTCATCCGGTACCAGACGGCGGACGGCGAGACGGAGACCGCGCTGGCACGGGCGGTTATCGATGCAAGCGGCACGTATGCCTCGCCGAACCCGCTGGGGGCTTCGGGGGACTATGCCATCGGCGAGGAAGCGGCGGCAGAGCGCATCACGTACCGGATCCCGGACGTGATGGACCGGGACCGGCATCGCTTCGCCGGGAAGCGGGTACTCGTGGTGGGTTCCGGCCACTCGGCGTTCAACGCGCTGCTCGAACTTGCCGAGCTGCAGCACGAGGAGCCCGGGACGGCGATCACGTGGGCTATCCGTTCGGCGCCGGATGCGAACATGTTCGTCGGCGGGGCTGACGACGGGCTGCCGCTGCGTGGAGCACTGGGCGATGCGATGCGAGACCTGGTGAACCAGGGGCGCCTGACGTTCGTGA
>CALFYR010000147.1 GCA_937954195.1 uncultured Dehalococcoidia bacterium | reverse complement strand
ATGCGGGCATTCTAGTTCCGGTTGTCACAGGGGAGGTGCGGGCTGTTAGGCGAATGAAAGGCCGGGGAGGGGATGCTCGAGGCAAGGAGGTTGGGTGCACATGGAACTCGAAACCTGGATGTGGATTGCGATTGCGGCTGGCGCGGCGGTTGTGGTGCTCGCGCTCATTGGCTGGGCCATGATGAGCAAACGGCGTAGCGACCGCTTGAAGGACCGCTACGGTGATGAATACAACCGTGTTGTGATGACCGATGGCCGGAAGAACGGTGAGAACGAACTCATCGAGCGGGAGAAGAAGGTTCAACAGCTGAACATTCGCCCGCTTACCGCCACGGAGGCGCAGCGTTTCGCGAACCTGTGGAACGAGACGCAGAGCCGGTTCGTGGACCAGCCAGGTGGCGCGCTGGCGGACGCCGACCGGCTGGTAGGCGATGTGATGGTTGCCCGGGGGTACCCGGTCGAGGACTTCGAGGCCCGGGCCGCCGACGTTTCGGTCGACCACCCCAGCCTGGTGGACCATTACCGGACCGCGCACGACGTCGCGGAGCGGCACGCGATGGGCAACGCGACAACGGAGGAGATGCGGCAGGCGATGATCCATTACCGCGCGCTCTTCAGTGAGTTGCTGGAGACGGAAGACCTGGAGCATGCAACGGCTCCTCCGCGATAGAGGCCAGGTGACGGCAGGCGAGGGCCCGGCAGCGATGCCGGGCCTTTGTCGTGGTTGGCGTCACCAGTTGTCCGTGGAGTGACATGCCCGGCATCCCTGCCGGGCCTCCGATTGGTTCGTTGCTGGGGCGGACGTTCCTGGCAGAGGCTGTGGAACCGGGTTGGGGTGCGGGTGCCGCGCTTGCTGACGCGCGCGCCTATGAGGTTGTCGTAATGGGGGCGGATTTTTGGTGAGGACGTCGTGCCCGGCATCCCTGCCGGGCCTCCGTTGTGTTTGAGGTTATTCGAACAGACCCGCCGGGCCGCGCGTTCCGCGGGTGGCGTGGATGATGGCGCCTTTGGATTCGAGGCGGGACTGGAGGGCGGCGACTTCGAGTGACTTCAGGTCGACCGCACTGGAAATGGCCATGGCGGCGGCGGTGCCGGCGGCTTCGCCGGTGGCCATGCAGGCCGGGATCTCCTTGGTGGCGTGGTGGGTGCGGTGGTCGACCGAGATGCAGCGGCCGGCAGTGATGAGATTGGAGTACTCCTTCGCGAGGAGGGAGCGGTAGGGGATTTCGTAGAGCGCGCCGTACTTGGTCCAGTGGCCGGTAACCGCGACGACGTCATCGAAGGACTGGTCCATGTCGTCGCGGGTGAGGACGTACTCGCCGACGAGGCGGCGGCTTTCGGTGACATCGAGCTGGTCGGCGATGTGGCAGAGGTGAGCGTTTTCGAAGCCGGGGACTTCGCGCTTGAGGCGGTCGACTTCGGCCATGACGAGCTTGCGGCATTCGGTAGCGGCGAAGGTGATGTCTTCCGGTTCGGTGGCATCGACCTTGCGGGAGACGCGGTTGGTGGCGCCCCAGGGGAAGAGGACGTGGCCATCGCCCAGGGTGTGGAAGAAGCGGCTGCCGGCGCCTTTCGCATCGAGGTCGCCGGTGACGCCGCCCATGGTGAACCAGAGCCAGGGGGCGACCTTCTCAGATTCGTGGTCGCAGCCGCCGGCCCAGAAGATGTCGCCGTCGCCGGTGGTATCGATGACAACATCGGCGGCGATGGCGAAGCGGCCGTTCTTGCCCTGGAAGCTGACACCGCGGATGCGTCCGTCTTCGGCGATGGGTTCGCAGCCGTGGACGGAGTAGAGGAGGCGGACGCCGGCTTCCGCGC
>CALFYR010000146.1 GCA_937954195.1 uncultured Dehalococcoidia bacterium | reverse complement strand
AACCAAGGAGAAACTATGGCTAAGAACAGAGCAGTATCTGGCCTGTTCGGCGACCAGGCGTCGCTCGAACGCACCGTCGACGTCCTCCGGATGGAAGGCTTCCGCGCCGCGGATATCTCGGTCCTCTACCCGCAGAACGCCGGCAACAAAGACATTGGTCACGAGAAAGCGACGAAGGCACCCGAGGGCGCTGCCACCGGGGCCGCGGCGGGCGGCGTCGTTGGCGGAACTCTCGGTTGGCTCGCCGGCATCGGCGCCCTTGCCATCCCCGGCATCGGTCCCTTCATCGCTGCCGGCCCGATCATCGGCGCACTGGCGGGCGTGGGCGCGGGTGGTGCGGTCGGTGGTCTCGGCGGCGCCCTCATCGGCATGGGCATCCCCGAATACGAGGCCAAACGCTACGCCGGCCGCGTTCGCGAAGGAGCCTACCTGCTGTCGGTTCATTGCGATGATTCCGATTGGGCCTCCAAGGCCAAGCGGATTCTCGAACAGTCCGGCGCGCACGACGTCTCCACCACCTCGGAAGCAAGCGCCGACTACGACGAAACCGACAAGCCCGTGCGCCGCTAGATAACCCGCCGCCTCAGAGCCGGACAGTCCACAAGGCACCTGTTACCATGGCGCTCATGCAAGCGCTTCTCCTGGCAACAGTACTTGCGGCCGGTCCGGCTTTTTCGTTTCAAGCTCAGTTCACCATCGAGTCCAACGTGGTCTATGGCATGTTCTCCGGCACCGCGCTTTTGCTCGACATTTACAAACCTGCACAGCCCAACGGTTACGGAATCATTCACGTGTCCGGCAGCGGATGGACCGCGCCCCTCGCCTACAACGCCCCGGAACTCAAATCCAACTCCCAATCCAAGCTCTATTCGGAAGCGCTTGCCAAAGCCGGCTACACCGTCTTCAGTGTCAACCACCGCGCCGTACCTCGCTTCCGCTTCCCTGCCCCGGTCGAAGACGTCCAGCGCGCCGTGCGCTTCATTCGTCACAACGCCACCCGCTACAGCATTCGCCCCGACCGCATCGGCGCATCCGGCGGCTCATCGGGCGGACATCTCGTGAGCATGCTCGGCACACTCGACGGCAAGGGCAACCCCCAAGATCCTGACCCGGTAGAACGCGAAAGTGCCAAGGTGCAGTGCGTCGTCGCCCGTGCCGCTCCCGTCAACTTCCTCACCAGCGACAACGGCCGGTTCGTCCTCGGCATGTCCCGCCCT
>CALFYR010000145.1 GCA_937954195.1 uncultured Dehalococcoidia bacterium | reverse complement strand
TCGGTGTTCACCGTCACGGAAGCGTCTTCGGCGCCGCGCATCTGCATCGGCGCATCGCCGCAGCGAAGCTCGCCGTCGCCGCCCTTGGTCACAATGAACTCGGCGACCCCGCCGGGAACTACGTATCGCTTGCCAGTCTGTGCTGCTGCCATCCCATACCTCTTCTGCTGTGCAAGCCCGGCCACTCGCCCGGGCGAAGATTATGTGCGAGATGCTACGGATGCAGCCGCCGCCGGTCAAACGAAAGAGGGGCCCGGTAAGGCCCCTCTCGATGGTTCGGTACCCTGCGCGGCCTTATTCCACCCACACCTTCGCGTACATGTCCGGGTGGTAGTCACAGGTGATGTCGTACTCACCCGGCTCGGCGAACGTGATGGTGGTCTCGTCCGGCGCGGTGAACGGGTCCACCTGGACCTCACCGTTGAAGACGATGTTGTGCAGGCCAACCGCTGCGATGAAGTTCACGGCCGTGCCAACCGCGATCTTCGCCACACCCTGGTTCGGAACCTGCTGGCCGTTTTCGGTTTCGACGGTCCAGTCGTTCGCGTGGGCAGTAATCGTCAGGTTCTCCGAAACTTCCGTCGGCTCAACCGGCTCGAACCCGAGCCCGAGGATGTCCTCGTAGGCCGACGCCGTCACGGCGAACTGCACGCACGCGGTGCCCTGGTTGATCGCGTCTGGCGGCGCGCCGCCGTAGGCGTCCTCGGGCAGCACCAGCGTGTAGCCGATGGCGAGCACGGAGTTCTCATCGATGTCGTTCGCCCGGGCCAGGCTGGCGGCCGTCACGTTGCCGAAGCCTTCGGCCACATCGGCGAGGCCCTGGCCATCGACCGTGTAGGAATCCACCTTCGGAAGCTGGAAGACCACGTCGCCACTCAGCGGGACGTTGGCATCGGCGTTGTTCGCAGCGGCCAGCTGGGCCGGCGTCACCCGGTGGGCGGCGGCCACGAGTTCCCAGGTGTCGCCGGGTTCGACGATGTAGCGCGTGCCTTCGGGCAGGTTGAGCTGCTGTCCGGCTTCGACGGCGTCGCCGGCGGCGAGTTCATTGGCCGCCGCCAGGTCGTCTTCGCTAATGCCGTGGGCATCGGCGATAGATTCCAGCGTCTGGCCTTCGGCGACAATCACCACCGCCGGTTCCGGCAGCGCGAGCGGCAGCTTGAAGGCGAGCTCGTCCTCGTCTTCGGCGCCGAAGATCAGGTCCTCGTTCAGGTCCCGCAGCTCGTCGGTCGAGATGCCGTGCTGTTCGGCCACCGAGGCCAGCGTGTTGCCGGCAAGCACCAGGTAGGTGGCGCCTTCAGGCAGTTCGATCATCTCGCCCGGGAACAGCCCGGGGACCGGATCGCCGTTTTCGTTCAGCAGCTGGAAGGTTGCAACGCCCTTCTTCTCGCTGAACTCGTACGGGATGCCGTTCAGGTCGGCCAGGATGATGGCGCCCACATGCTGCGACTGCGCAATCTTCGTGATCGTCTCGTTCGAGTTGTAGACGTTGTAGATGTAGCCATCCGGGTCCTCGCCGAAGCCGGGGATCTGGATCTTCGAGCCTTCTTCGAGGAACTCTGTCAGCGGCAGGTTGCCGTTCGCCGCCGAAAGCTCCTTCGGGCCGATACCGTGCTGGGCGGCGATGGAATCGAGCGTGTCGCCGGAGACGACCGCGGAAAGCTCGTGGTTCAAGACGTGGGCGAAGTGCTCGGCTTCGTCCCATCCCCACGAAACCGCCTCACCATCCACATCCTCCGTCGGCGCGGTCAGGAAGTTGATGATGTTCTCGATCTGGATGTTGTTCAGCGAGCCGCCGTTCGTGTTCAGCCATGCCGGCATCAGCGTGTTCGCGCGGCCGCAATAGAGCGTCCGGCGAAGCATGTGCTGGTTCGCGGTCAGGACGAGCGGGTCCTGGTCCTGGAGCGCGGGGGTGTTGAGGGCCGGGCCAACGAAGCCCTCGCCCTTGTTCCCGTGGCAGGTCCGGCAGTTGTTCGCGTAGAGCAGCGCGCCACGCTCGATGGACTCGTTCATGGTCCATTCTTCCTGGTCCGGAGCGCGCACCGGCAGGTCAATCGCGGAGTAGACCGCGCAGCCGCCGACAAGGATGAAGTTCAGCAGGACGATGAGGAAGATCTGCTTCTGGGTGTTCAACGATCCTCCCCCTAACCGCTGTACGGCACGGCGCGCAGCGGGTTATCCACTGTGCCGTTGGTAATTAGGCCGGTGTTGACGTCGATGGAGCCGTTCGCGTTTACGGTCAGGCCCATCGTGTCCATCGGGCGCGGGGCGGGACCGAAGACGCGAATGCCCGCGCGCGAATAGGTCGAACCGTGGCATGGGCAGCGGAACCACCCGACGATGCCGGGGAAGTTCACCGTGGCGCCGTTGAAGCCGGGCGACCACGGAACGCTGCACCCGAGGTGTGGGCACTTCCAGTAGAGGGCCAGCAAGCCGCCCGTGCCGCCAACACCCAGGACGTCGCCTTCGGGGCCGTTCAGGTTGACGAGCCAGAACTTCCCTTCGGTAATGCGGACAGGGTCGCCTCCGGGGGAAGGGATGCGGCTGGCCGCGACGTTCACGACGCCGCCGAAGCCCGTCGGCTTCCGCAGGTTGAAGAACCCGAGGAATGAGGCTGTCATCGCCCCCACGAAGAGGGTCAGGCTCGCGAACGCGCTCACCCGAAGGAACGAGCGCCGT
>CALFYR010000144.1 GCA_937954195.1 uncultured Dehalococcoidia bacterium | reverse complement strand
TCGCTGGCCTGGCGGGCCGCGGCCCGGCCGCCGACGAGCAGGAGGATCTGATTGCCGGAATCGGCGACGGAGTGGATGGATTCGGCGAGCATGGACGAGGAGCGGGTGAGCAGGTACGCGGCGAACTTGAGCACCGCGATGCCGAGATTCGCGATGAGGGCAGCAACGACGGCCCGGTTCCCTGCGCCTGCAGACAAATACACGCTCCTGTGGTCCGGGCGATCACGCCGACCCGGGTTTGTTCGATGGTAGTAGTGACCGTGGAGGAGCAATAGAGGCCAGCGATGCCCCAAGAAGGGTGACACTGAGGGATTGGGAGTCCGTCGACGCCCGGGGCAGGCTGTGGGGATGCGGCCGGAGTATCGCGAGGAGCCGTGCAAGACCGCGTTGAACCGGGTGGCGGGCGGGATGCACTTCGCGTGGTCGTTGAACCCGTACATGGGATGCGTGCATCGGTGTACGTTCTGCTACGTGCGGGGTTTCGAACGGCGGGCGGAGCGGCCTTCGGGGGACGCGTACGGGACGTCGATACGGGTGAAGACGAACCTCGTGGAGGTGCTGCGGAGCGAGGTGGGAAGGCGGAGCTGGAAGCGGGAGCACGTGGCAATCGGCGCGGCGACCGACCCGTACCAGCCGGCCGAGGGGACGTACCGGCTGACGCGCGGGGCGATCGAGGTGCTGGGGCAGGCGCGCACGCCGCTGAGCATCATCACGCGGGGGCCGCTCATCGTCCGCGATGCGGATGTGTTGCAGGCGGCTTCGGCACGTGCGGAGGTGGGGGTCAGCTTTTCGATACCGACGCTGGACGAGGATGTCTGGCGGACGACGGAGCCCGGGACGGCGCCGCCACGGCAGCGGCTTCGGGCTCTCGAGCAACTGGTGAAGGCGGGCGTACGGGCCGGGGTGAGCATCGCACCCGTAATACCGGGGCTTTCTGATGGAGACGAGCAGATCGAGGAGGTGGTGCGGGCAGCGCGGGATAGCGGGGCGGTGAGCCTTTGGTGCAACGTGTTGCACCTCAAGCCGGGGACGAAAGAGCACTTCCTCGAACACCTGGCGCGGGATTGGCCGGAGGTGGTGGAGGGTGTCGGCGGGATGTATGCGGGGACGTACGCGCCTCCCGACTACCAGTCGAGCGTGCAGGCCACGGCGGACGCGCTGGTGGCGCGCTACGGGATAGCGGATAGGAGGAGCCGACCCATCGAGCCGGCGCCAGCTGCGCGACAGTTAGGGTTGTTCGACCTGGCGGGCGCAAGGTAAAGGTGTACGGCAGGCGTGAAAGGTTCGTAGGCTTGCCGGACAGAAAGCGGTGAGGGGGCTCCGCGCGCTGGCGCGGGCCATTCACGGAGGGCTTACCGCATGGATGCTGACCCGGCAGCCCGGCGCGCGTTCCGGGCGCTGTTCGAAGCTCACTACGGGCAGGTGCTGGCCTACGCGCGCCGGCGTACGACGGAAATGGCGGACGCAGACGATGTGGTATCGGAGACATTCACGGTGGCGTGGCGGCGATTCGGGGAGATGCCCGAGGAGCCGCTGCCGTGGCTTTACGGCGTGGCGCGCCGGGTGCTGGCCAACCAGCGGCGGGGCCGGCGGCGGTGGGCTGGGCTCATCGAGCGGATCCGGCGCGAACCACTGGACATCGCGACACCGGGCGACCCCGGTGAGCCGGTGCGGGTGGCGCTGGCGCGGTTGAAGCCGGCCGACCAGGAAGTGTTGCGGCTATCGGCGTGGGAGGAACTTACGCACGCACAAATCGGGCAGGTGCTCGGGATAACGGCGAATGCCGCCGCGATCCGGGTCCACCGGGCCCGCAAGCAACTTGGTACGGAACTCGCGGCACTCGGATTCGCACCACGAAATGCCGAGCCATCTGCCGGACACAGTGTTGGGTAGAAGGGAGATCGCTATGTCCACTAGCGGACACAACGACGACCGGCAGGCCGAAGAGGCCATGGCTCAGCTGCGCGCCGCCAACCCGGCGGAGGCAGGCAGTTTCGACGCGAAAGGGAGTGCGATGTACGAGAAGATCACCAATGGTGAGGTGGCAGGCACCGCGAAGCCGGCATGGCAGCGCTGGCCGGTCCTGGGCGGTGCGGCGGCGGCGGTGGGAGCGCTCGCGCTGGCGGGCGTGCTGATGATGAGTGGCGGGGGCGG
>CALFYR010000143.1 GCA_937954195.1 uncultured Dehalococcoidia bacterium | reverse complement strand
CCCGCTTCATCAACGGCCAGGTCATCGACATCGATGGCGGCACGGCCGGGAAGGTCTGACGGTTACCTCTTACCTCTTCACGCCGATGGTCACCTTCGTGCCTTCGAGGTCGTGGCTGGCCACGTGCGCGTCGGCCGGGGGTTCGCCAGCGAACAGATCCGTGGTCAGTGTTTCCGCGCGGACGTAGTCGCCGTGCGAGCCGAGCACGCGCTGCGCGTCGGCATCCCCGGCCACCCACGTCGTGATCCGGTCGGCGAGCTCGAACCCTGCCTCGCGGCGCATATCCTGGATGCGGCGCACCAGTTCACGCGCGAGCCCTTCATCGGCGAGCTCCGGCGTGATTTCGGTGGTCACGGCGACCGTGTACCCGGCTTCGGCCGCGGCGGCGTACCCGGCGGTGTCCTGCGCCTGGAGCAGGATGTCCTCCGGCTCCAGCTCCTTCCCGGCGACCGAGACGTTCCTGCCCCGGCGCACCGCCTCGGCCACTTCGGCGGGAGCCATCGCAGCCAGCCCCTGACGGATGGCCGCTACCTCCGCACCGTACTTCTTGCCGAGCACGGGCAGGTTCGGTTTCACGTCGTAGGTCACCACGGTCGTCTCGTCTTCCAGGAGGTCGAGCGCTTTCGCGTTCAACTCTTCGAGCACAAGGTTGGCATTCTTCCGAAGCGCGGCCGCTTCTTCGGCAGAACGTGTCTTCACGAGCACGTTCGCCACTGGCTGGCGCACCTTGATCTGCGCCTTCGCGCGCGCGGCACGCCCGAGCGAACACACGCGCTTCACGAGCTGAGTCTCGGCGTTCAGGTTCTCGTCGATCAGCGAACGGTCCGGTTCCGGCCATGCGGCCAGGTGAACGCTATCCGGCGCGCCTTCCTCCGTCCCCACCACCAGGTTCCGGTAGATCTCCTCCGCGACGAACGGCGTGAACGGCGCGAGCAGTTTCGCGACGGTGACCAGGGCCGTGTAGAGCGTGTCGTAGGCGCTCTGCTTGTCAGCGTCGCCCTCAGTCGCGCCGCGCCAGAAGCGCCGCCGGCTGCGCCGCACGTACCAGTTCGAAAGGTCATCGACGAACGCCTCGATTGCCCGTGCAGCGTCCGTCGGGTCATAGGCCTCCAGCTCATCGGTGACCTTGATGACCAGCGCGTTCAGCTCGCTCAGCAGCCAACTGTCGATCTCGGGCCTCGGACCTCGGGCCTCGGGACTCGCGGGCTTGTAGCCATCGATGTTCGCGTAGCTCACGAAGAACGAGTACGTGTTCCACAGCGTCAGCAGGAAGCGGCGCAGCCCCTCTTCCACAAGCCCCGAACTGAAGCGCCGCGATGATCCGGCCGGGCTCGCCGAATACATGTACCAGCGTGTGGCGTCAGCGCCGTGCGCATCGAGCACGGTCCAGGGGTCCACGGTATTCCCGCGGCTCTTGGACATCTTGTTGCCCTTTTCGTCGTTGATGTGGCCAAGGCAGATGACGTTCCGGTAGCTGATGCTCTCCGGCACGCTCTCGGTCGCCGCAAGCATCGTCGCCTCCGCGTGCAGCGTGTAGAACCACCCGCGCGTCTGGTCGATGGCCTCGCAGATGAAGTCGGCCGGGTAGTGCTTCAGGAACTCGTCCTCATTTTCGAACGGGTAGTGCCACTGGGCGTACGGCATGGCGCCGCTATCGAACCAGGCGTCCGCCACCTCGGGGACGCGCTTCGCGTTGCCACCGCACTTTTCGCAGCGCAAGAGAATTTCGTCGATGTACGGCCGGTGGAAATCGTCGAGTGCTTCCGCCTTCGCCTTATCGACGGCCATCGCCACAATGTCCGCCTTCGAACCCGCACACATCGCGTGGTCGCACGATTCGCACTTCCAGAACGGCAGCGGCGTGCCCCAGTAACGTTCGCGGCTGAACGCCCAGTCGATGTTGTTCTCCAGCCAGTTGCCGAAGCGCCCCGTCTTGATGTGCTCCGGGTACCAATTGATGCGGCTGTTCCCTTCGAGCAGCGATTCGCGCTGCTTCGTGGTGCGGATGTACCAGCTTGGCTTCGCGTAGTAGAGCAGCGGCGTGCCGCAGCGCCAGCAGAACGGGTACGTGTGCTTGATCGTCCCCTTCTTCAGCATCAGCCCGCGTTCTTCAAGGTCGCGCTCGACATCCTTGTCGGCCTGCTTCGCGAACTTGCCCGCGCCGGGCAGCCCCTCCGCCATGATGCCGCGCAGGTCGATCGGCTGGACGAACAGCAGGCCGTACTCCTTGCCCTCGTTGAAGTCCTCGCTACCGAAGGCCGGCGCGATGTGGACGATCCCGGAGCCGTCTTCGAGCGAGACATAATCCGCGGCAATGATCCGCCGCACCCCTTCGGTCGATTCGCCGGGTTCAACCTTCCGAAGGTGCCCCTCGTCGTCGAACCGCATGATGCCGTGACCAAGGTCCTCCGGCCGGTAGAGCGGCTCGTACTTCACACCCACCAGGAACGACCCCGGGATCGTCATGATCGGGTTTACTTCCTCGCCGAAGACCTTTTCGGCGAGGGCCTTTGCCACCACCACCAGGTCATCGCCCCGGTCGTAGATGCCGTACTCGGCGTCTTCCTTCACCGCCAGCGCCACATTCCCGGGCAACGTCCACGGCGTCGTGGTCCACGCGACAATCGTCATCCGGTTGTTCATCGGCATCCCGCGCGGGTGCCCGCGTTCGAAGAGCGCCTCATCCGTCACGCGGAACTTCACGAACACGCTCGGGTCCGGCGTGTCGTCCTGGTAGCCGAGGCTCACTTCATGGTCGCTCAGGCTCGTCCCGCAGCGAGGGCAGTGGGGCGTGCTGCGGTAGTCCTGGTACACCAGCCCGTGGTCCCACAGCCGCTTGAAGATCCACCAACCCGTCTCGATGTAGTCGTTGGCGTACGTGACGTACGGGTTGTCGTAATCAGCCCAGAAGGCAATGCGTTCGCTCAGGCGCGTCCACTCCTCCACGTAGCGGGAAACGGACTCCTTGCACTTCGCGTTGAACGCCGCGATGCCGTAGTCCTCGATCTCGGGTTTGGACTTGAGCCCCAGCTCCTTCTCAATCTCGAGCTCTACCGGCAGGCCGTGCGTGTCCCAGCCGCCCTTCCGGGGTACCCGGTAGCCGCGCATGGTCTTGTATCGAGGGATCAGGTCCTTAAACACGCGCGAAAGCACGTGGTGGATGCCTGGCCGCGCGTTCGCCGTCGGTGGGCCTTCGTAGAAGATGAACAGCTTGTCGTCCGGCCGTTCTTCGATGCTGCGGCGGAAGATGGCGTTCCTCTGCCAGAACTCCAGCACCTCCTGCTCGAGCTTGGGAAAACTGACGCGTGCATCAACCGGCTTAAACATGCTGTGGCCCTCTTTTCGCGTTTCGCTCGTGGGTTTACGACCGCTACGTTGGGACGTGTCGTACCCTTCACGAGATGGAACGGCGCAGCAGGCCCGGCGCACAAAAAAACGCACCCGTCCCACTGCCAGGGACGAGCGCGTACGCCCGCGGTACCACCCTGTTTTCCTTCCGA
>CALFYR010000142.1 GCA_937954195.1 uncultured Dehalococcoidia bacterium | reverse complement strand
AAGTTCTGGAAGATCCCGGTCCCGGGCACGCCGTGGGATATCGACGCCACGCGCAAGTGGGGCGCCGGGCTAGGCGCCGACAACACGGTCCGAGAGCTGGGCGTCGTGCCGAAGCCGGTACAAAAGCCTCACCCTCCCATCTTTCAGCCGTTCGCCTCCAGCGAGAACACCATTCGCTGGTGTGCCCGGGAGCAAGTCACCGCAGTCTTGCCGGCGATGAGACTGGGACTTCAGAACCACCTCTACGACGTCTACCAGGAGGAGTCGATGATGCAGGGGCGGGACCTCGCCAGAGGCCAGGGCCTCGGGGTGCTGCGCGATGTAATCATTTGCGATACGGATGAGGAAGCCATGGGTTGGTGGGCCCATGGAGCCGCGTTCTGCGGCGCCGCTTGGTTCGCCCCGTTCCATTTCGGAGATGTGCTCCGAGAGCCCGGACAGACGGCGGGCCCAGACCCGGCGGAGATGATGAGGAACGGGACGCTGCTCGTCGGTACAGTGGATACCGTCACCCGCCAACTCGAACAGCTGGTCTCCCAGACCCCGGTCGAGTGGATCTTCGCCTGGATGTACAATGGCCTGATCCCACACGCCGTCAACATGAAGACGATCGAACTCCTGAAGACGAAGGTTCTTCCGAGGTTCGAATAGCGTGTGCCAATCCGACGGACGGTTTGACTTAGGCGAGAATCCCGCGAAGGCCGATGTCAGCGAAGATGGCCCCAATCTCCTCCGCGGACTCCGCGCCGTCGCGCCGGTACCACTGCGATGCCCAGTTCAACATCCCGAGGAACGCCAGGGTGGTCAACCGAGCGTTGAGGCCCGGGCGAACGATCCCGGCCCGGATGCCCTCCTGCACCATGTCCTCCCACTGTTGCTCATAGCGCCGCATCAGCTCGCGCAGTTCGCTGATTTGCTCTTCGGGAAGTTCCAGGCGTTCGGTGAGGGCGATCGTGAGACGCGGAAAATCGTCCCGGATCACCTCCATGTGGGCACGACATGCTTCGCGAAGTCGAGACTCCACCGAGCCCCCGCCATCCAGCACGGCACACAGTTTGGTGTTCGCCAGCCGGAGGGGCCCGACGACGACTTCGTACAGCAGCTCTTGCTTGCTGTTGATGTAGTGGTAGAGGCTCCCTTTCAGGATCCCGAGTTCGGTAGCGATGTCTTCGACGGTAGACGCTCGATACCCGCGCTGCCGGAAAACACGAGCTGCCGCGTCGAGAATTTCGTCTCGGTCGCGGGCACGCCGGGTGGGGTTGCGGTTGAACACATTCCTCGGAGTGGCTTCCATACGCGGGAGAAGGGTACCCGAGCGAGACCTCTTCCGTCTCCGTTCATCACAGCAACACAGAATCCTCGAACAAAGGTAGTGGAGGACAGCATTGACTCGATTTGCTGAACGACCCTTGACCGAAGAGCCAGTCGGACACGTCATCGGTGCGTCGGACGGTCCGCTCATGGTTTGGGAGTGGGCAGGGCCTGGGCCGACGGTCTTCTTCGCTCATGCGACTGGCTTCCACGCTCGCTGTTGGGACGAGGTCATTCGGCGGTTGCCCGGGATCCGCGCCTTCGCCTTAGACACGTTGGGACACGGGCAGAGCGCTGAACCCCCACCACCCGAACCGTACCGGTGGGCCCGCCTGGCGGTTGGCGCCACAGAGGCGATCGAACGTCTGGGTCTACGAGAGGCTCTAGGGGTCGGACACTCGATGGGTGCCTATTTGCTCGTTCGCGCCGCGGCGGCGGCCCGTTCAGCGTTTCGCCAGCTTCTGCTGGTCGATCCGTCGATTCTTCCCGAAGCCGCCTATGGCCGGACCAGCCCCGTCATGGCGACGAGCTTCGTGCTCCGCCGGCGGAACGAGTGGGATTCGCCCGAGGAAATGATCGAACGCTTCACCGGCCGGCCGCCGTTCGGGCATTGGAAACAGGAGGTACTCGACGACTATTGCCGATTTGGGCTCAAACCTGATGGTAAGGGAGCTTTCAGGCTCGCCTGCAGCCCGGAAGCGGAAGCGGCGGTCTACGCGGCCACGGCATCGGACAGCCCGTATGGGGAGATCGCGCAACTGGAGATTCCCGTCCGAGTGCTGCGGGCGCGCCAACGCCCCGCTGACCTTCCATCCGGCGACATGAGCTATTCGCCTACGGCGCCGGACCTCGCGGCATACTTCCGCCAGGGAGAAGATCTGCTGCTGCCGGACCACACTCACTACATCCCCATGGAGGACCCGGACCTGGTGGCGGAGCAGATCAAACAGATGCTGGCAGCAAAAGGAAGCTGACGGCACCTTGCGGAGCTAAGGTCGTGTCGGGGGTATTCAGCCGTTCACTGCGCCCGTCAGGGGTAGAAGAGCCGGGCGGCCGCCTGCGTGAGTTCTTCTCGGAAGTCAGGGTGGGCGATGCTGATCAGTTCTTCGGCGCGCTGCCGGACGCTCCTTCCGAGCAGGCGAGCTATCCCGAATTCCGCCCACGGTATCGGCCATTTCGCGCGGGACCGAAACTACTTGCCCGGGTTCGAATTGCGGGACGATGGTGGAAACGGTTCCGCCGGCGGCGGTGGATGGAAGTACGCAGACGTACCGCCCACGAGGCGCGCGGTATGCCCCTGTAGCGAACGCGAGGTGCCCGCCCATCCCCGCATAGATGCGCGGGCCGATCGTGTACGCAGCGATCTGGCCCGTGAGGTCGATTCCCAAGGCACCGTTGATTGCGACGATGCTCTCGTTCTTGGCGATCGTGATCGGGTTCAGGAGATATTCAATGCTGTAGGCCTCGAAAGCCGGGTTGCCGTGAACCAGCTGGCGCTCCTCGGGCGTGTTTCCGATGAGCGTTGCGACGAATTTGCCCGGATGCAGAGCTGAATTCCGCCTCGTGATAATACCGTCGCGGACAAGCGGCACCAGCCCTGGCACTGTTAGTTCCCCGAAGTACGACAACTCCTGCTTGTCCCGGAAGAGACCGGA
>CALFYR010000141.1 GCA_937954195.1 uncultured Dehalococcoidia bacterium | reverse complement strand
GGAAGCTTGTCATCCAGCTTCGCGAGTATCTCTTCGATTTCCCGTTCGAACTTATCTGCCATTGCTGCGATCCGGATACCAAACGTAGGGCATCCGGGGCGGCTCGTCGAGAGTCTTTGCTTTACCCCTTATGGGCTCAACCGGACTGTCACGCGGGGGGACGTGCTGGACGAGCCGGAGCGAGGCGGACACAATTCGCCATCACTCGCTTCGGGGGCAATCCGGATGTCACAGGAACAGGTGCTTGTTGAAGGCAAACCAACGTACATCGTGGCGCTCGGGCGCGACGACCTGCAGGACCTGCTCGAGCGCGCGGAACGCAGCTACACCTCTGCCCGGCGTCCCCCGCTCCCGACGGCGCGGCCGTTCATCGTTGGCAAGGCGACGCTTACGCCCCTGTTCGACCGGGTTCTCGGCAACAACCACATCATCAAAGGCCGATACGAGCCAGGCACGCACTCGGTGCTGCACATTCACGATGCGGACCAGTTCATCATCATCACCTCTGGCTCGGGCCAGGTGAAAACGCGCACGGAAACGCACGAACTGGTGCCGGGGATGGTGGTGTGGATCCCGGCCGGGGAAGCGCATATTCACGCCGCCCTGACCGAAGCTCTTGAGTTCATCTACATCACCCGGACGGGCCACTCATCGGAGATTGTCTCCTAGCGTTGCCGCGTTCGGGTTGCGCGCGTAGCGTTTGCGGCACTCTCAACGCAGGAAGTGCAAACATGTTTAACGGCGTCGACCACGTGGTCATCGCGGTCAAGGATCTGGATGCGGCGGTTGGCCGCTACGAAACGATCTACGACGCGAAGGTCAGCGACCGGAGCGAGGCTCCGGCGGCCGGGATGGCCATGGCCTTCTTCCGCTTCGGCGACTCGTACATCGAACTCGTTTCGGCCACCGGCGACCAGGGGCCGATCGCGAAACGGCTGGCGGAGCAAGGCGAGGGCGTCCATCTCGTCGCCATGAAGGTTGATGACATGGATGCCACGCTCACGCGGCTCAGGGACGCGGGGATTCGCCTGGTTGGCGACCCCGGCGCCGGGAACCCCGTGAAGGGGCAGGTGTTCATCCACCCTTCCGTGACGGGTGGCGTTCTGACGCAGATAGTCCAGCGATAACGCGGAGTTAGAACACCCGATACCAGGTGGAGCCGGCGCTATCCATCAGCGTGCCATCGCCCTGGTCCGTTAGTGCGAACACAACGGAACCGGCGGGGCCGGAGCCCGCACAGCGGATTCGCGCCGGGTCTACCGTCATCGTGGAGCCATCGACTTCACCACGGCCGGATACGATGGCGAGTCCGCCGCCGGGGCAGGCTACGGTGGCGTCGAAATCGAGCAACACCATGCCTGGGGTAGATCCTCCGCCGATCGTCATCAGCTGAAAGCTGCCATCGACCACGTCCTGCGACGCCCAGAGCCCGTGGAACTCGTTGTGAGAGGCGTTGGCCTCCGCGGGAAGCAGTGCCGCGCCGAACAGCAGCAAACCGATCAGTGGTGCGAAAAAGGTTCGGGTCATGGTTGCGTCCTCCGATGCGAGATTGCTGGGGGCGAGGCAACCAGTGTGCCATCGGTGTCAACCACCAGGGGACGGGCGTGTCACTATTCCGATGGCATCGCCCAGCGCGAGTTCGGCCCACTCGCGGTACATCGCTCCCGAGGGGTGGAGGCCGTCCGGCGCGATGAGACTGGGGTCGTTGAGCGCGTTTCGCGATATGGGCGTCACATCGACGTAGCGCGCGCCGAAGGCGTCCGTCTCGCTTGCGTTCACTCGGTTGAAAGCATCGATCGCCGCGGCGATGGCCGCGCGGTCCCGGTCTGCCGCGAACGGAGTCACGCCCCAATCGGGGATTGAGAGGACCAGGACACGGGCCGCATAGCCACCGGCGAAATCAATCGCGCTGGCGAGGAGGCCGCGGAACTGCTCCCGGTACTCGTCGAGGGGGCGGCCCCGGTACTGGTTGTTCACACCGATGAGCAGCGACACGAGGTCGTATGGACCGAAGGGGTGTCCTTCGGCAATCCCTGCCGCGAGTTCGTCCGTGGTCCAACCGGTGGTGGCGATGATCTCGGGGTCGGCGATGTCGACGCCGCGCGCGCGGAGGAGCGAAACGAGCTGGATGGGCCAGCGCTCAGCGGGGTCGACGGATTCGCCGATGGTGTAGGAATCGCCCAGTGCGAGAAAGCGAAGCGGCACGTCTCATTGTGGAACGCAGGCTAGACTTCTTGCCATGGCTGACGCATATCTGGAATACCTCTTCGACTACGACTCCTGGGCGAACCGGGTGGTATTGGAGTTCATGGCGGCGAACCCGGCGCTCGGTGAAGCCACGGCACCGGGCGTGTTTGGCACGGCGGCTGAGACGATGAACCACCTCCTTGGCGCCGAGGGTTCCTACCTGAACCGACTCGCGAAGGGTTCGAGCTACGTGGAGCCGCCGCCAATGACGGTGGAAGAGATGCTGACCTTCGCGGGGGAACTGGAGCGAATCGGCCGGGAACGGATGAAGGCGCTCCCCTCGCCGGGTGAACCGTTGCAGCGGACCCATGGCGCGTTCGAGGCGAAGGCGGTGTTCGGGCAGCTCATCCAGCACGGCATCGAACATCGGACACACGTTTGTACCATCGCCGGCGCGGCGGGCATCGAACCGCCCGACCTGACGAGTTGGCGCTTCGGCGGCAGGGTGTGACCGCGCCGACGGCCAGGGTCGGCCGGGTGGCCGACTACCTCTGCGATGGGGTCGCCGCATTGCCCGGCGACGACCTGGCGGAAGAGATTGGCGCCTGGCTGGCCGAATCGGGCCGGTTTCTCGCCTTCGCCGAGGCCAACCGGGACAAGATCCGCAAGAAACTGCGGACGGCGAACGAGCCGGGCACGCGCGGGGATGTTCGCGCGGAACTGGAGACCGCCTTTCGGCTGCTGGCCGACCGGCGCTTCGACCTGGCGTTCGAGGCGTACGGCAGCGGCAACCGGGGCCCGGACTTCACCATCACGTTTCGCGCGAGCCACAAGTTCAACCTCGAAGTCACCCGTCCCAGGGTTCGAGACAACGACGCAGGAGCGGGCGCAGCGTTCGGCGGCCCGCTGCTGGGAAAGTTGCGCCAACTCCCGGCCGATGCGCCCAACGCGATCCTCCTGGCCGGGCCGCTTGCCGCGTCAGTCGCCGAGGTCGAAGCGAACGTCCGCGTGCTCAAGCTCCAGGCTGACCGGGGAGACGAACGATTCTTCGCCGCGCGAGGGCTGACGGCGAAGGAGTTCCAGACTCTGCACCGCCGGATGGCGATGCTGATGGTCGGTAATGCGGTGGGCAACGGTGTCCACGCCTGGTTGAACCCCGAAGCGCGGAGGCGCCTCCCTGATGGCGCCGCGAATGCCTGCGTGACGGCCCTGGCGGCTGCGCGCTGGCGGGATTAGCTACAGCTCCGCCTTCACCTTCTCAGCGAGCGCCATGGTGAACCCGACCGTGCTGGCGATCTCCTCCACGTCGGCTTCGCGAATCTGCTTTACGCTGCCGAACTTTTTCAGGAGCGCGCGCTTCCGTTTCGGGCCGATACCGGGGATGGTGTCGAGGGCGCTCTGGATCGATGTCTTCTGACGTACCTGGCGATGGAACGTGATGGCGAACCGGTGTGCCTCGTCCCGGATCCGCTGGACGAGGTAGAGGGCCTCCGAGCCGCGCGGGAGCACGATCGGCTCGTCCTCGTCCGGCACGAACAACTCCTCGAACCGCTTCGCGAGACCCACCGCGGGGATGTGGTGAACGCCGAGTTCGCGCATCGTCTGCACTGCGGCGCCCAGCTGCCCTTTTCCGCCGTCGATGATCACCAGGTCGGGCAGGTCCCACGAATCGGAGGACTCAGGTATCAGGTCCAGGGGAGCTTTGGGGTAGTCTGCACGTTCCTCCTTCGCCCTGGAACTTTCGCCTCGTTTTGCATGGCGGCCAAAACGGCGGCGCAGGATCTCCTGCATGGTCGCGAAGTCGTTCGCACCCTCGATCGTTTTCACCTTGAAGCGGCGATACTGGTTGTTCGCGG
>CALFYR010000140.1 GCA_937954195.1 uncultured Dehalococcoidia bacterium | reverse complement strand
CGCCGGCGCCCAGGCCCAAGTGCTCACCGCCCTCGACTTCCTCACCCAACCCAAGTTAATCGAAGACGCCTGGAAATACTTCAACGAAGTCCAGACCAAGGACCAGAAATACCAACCGCTCATCAGCAGCACAGACCAACCCGCCACCTTCCTCAACAAGGAAAAAATGGAAAAGTTTGCACCGCTGCTCAAACCGTACTACTATAATCCCGCAAAGTACAAAACGTACTTGGAGCAACTCGGCATTCAATACCCTACGGTTCGTTGACGCTTTTCTAAAGGAGGGCGACATGGCACTGAACGTTCGTAGCGTGGACTACTTCTATACCAGAGTCGAGGACAAGCCAGGCCGTGCCTACGAGCTACTGGCGAATCTGGCCAGCCAGGAGGTGAACCTGCTGGCCTTCAGCGCGGTTCCCTACGGGGCCAATTGCGTGGAGTTGACCATCTTCCCCGACAACGGCGCCAAGCTCACCGAGGCCGCCAAGAAAGCCGGTTGGAACATCACCGGCCCGCAACACGCCTTCCTCATCACCGGCGACGATGAACTCGGCGCACTCGCCGCCATCCATCTCCGCCTGCTCGACGCCAAGGTCAACATCTACGCCTCCACCGGAGTCATCGATGGCAAAGGCGGCTACGGCTACGTCATCTACGTCAAGGACGCCGATTTCCCGGCCGCCGCCAAAGCGCTCGCCGCGTAATCCCCGCGCATGCCCGATCCCAGCACCATTCTGGCGATGGAGATGGGCGAAACCCGCGCCTGGACGGATTTCTACGCCGCCATACCCGATTCCCTCCGCGAGACTCTCGGTGCGCAGGTCGACGAATGGCAAGCCGCCGCCGTCCTCCGCATGCGCGGCATCGACTACGCCGATTTCAACCGCGCCATCGGGCTCGGTGTCCGCACTCCCGCCACGCCCGGCGACATCGAGCGCATCGTCGCCGGCTTTCGCGCGGACTCCATCCGCCAGTTCCTCATCCACCTCGCACCGTCCCCACAGCAGCAGCAACTCCGCCAGTGGGCCGCCGCCGCGGGTCTGAAGCCGAAACGCGCCTGGGTCAAGCTCTTCCGCCACACCGAGCCACCCATTGCCCTCGCCTCTGCGTTCACCGTCCGCGAAGCCCAACCCGGCGACGCCGAACACCTCGGCCAGGTCGCTTGCGCCGGGTTCGGCATGCCCCCTGCACTCACCGAATGGATCGCCGCTCTCGCCGGCCGCCCTGGTTGGCGTCATTTCCTGGCCTGGGAAGGCGGCACGCCCGTCGCCGGAGGCTCGCTCTTCCTCCACGGCAAGACCGCATGGCTCGGCTTAGCCAGCACCCTGCCCGAAAAGCGCCGCCGCGGCGCGCAAGGCGCCATCATGGCCGCCCGCATCCGCACCGCCATTGAAGCGGGCGCCGAACTCATCTTCACCGAAGCCGCCCAAGACCTGCCCCGTAAGCCAAATCCCTCGTTCCACAACATGCTCCGCGCGGGATTCTCCGTCGCTTACGTCCGCGATAACTACGGCATCAAATAAGAACAGGAATCGCAACGTCTGCTGATCGTGTAACGGCAAAATGATAATGTCCCCTTTGGCAAAGTAGAAATGTCCCCTTGACA
>CALFYR010000139.1 GCA_937954195.1 uncultured Dehalococcoidia bacterium | reverse complement strand
ACCGCCCCTTCCGTTGCTTCTGCGATAACGAGAATTCCAGACAAGTTCGTGCTCCTTCCGGCGCCTAAATCAGCTTCGCGGCGCGCAGCTTCTGCGCCAGGTTGCGGGCCTTTTCTTCGGGCGAGTCGCCCTCGATGATCTCCACGTTGCTCTCCACCTTCGGCACGTACAGCGCGTCCAGCGCGAGCAGGCGGTTGTCGGCGCCCAGCTTGTCGCCGATCCCGAGGTCACCCGCGCCCCACACCTGCACCGTCTTCTTCGCGGCAAGCATGATCTGGCGGAGCTGCGGGTACCGCGGCTCACCGAACTCGTTCGAAACCGAAACCACCGCCGGCGTATCAACCTCAACCGACTGGAAGCCGTCGTCGAGCACCCGCTCAACCTTCAGCGTGCTCCCACTCTTCTCGATCGCCTTCGCGACCGTCACCACCGGCATGTCCAGGATCTGACCGACACCCGTCGGTACAACACCCATGTCCCAGTCAGCCGCGGCCCGGCCCATCAGCACCAGGTCGGCGCCGCCAAGCTTCTGAATCGCCGCAGCGAGCGCCTGCGCCGTCTGGAAGTTGTCGATGTTCTCGAATTCCGGCCCCGTGATCAGGACACCTTCGTCGGCGCCCATCGCGAGCGCGTGCTTGATCGCGTCACGCGCCGAATCCGGCCCGAGCGAAATCACGGTCACCTTGCCGCCGCCATCGGCTTCGTTCAGCCGAAGCGCAGCCTCTGTGGCCTGCGGGTCGTACGGGTTCACAACCGGGGCAATGCCCTGGGCTGGAATCACCTTCTTGGCTGCCTCGTCCACCTTGAACGATGCGGCCGGGGTCTCTGGGTCGGGGATTTGCTTCACACAGACAATGATGTTCACGCGGCTATCTGGCCTCCTGCGCGTTACCGGTCCTCGTGCGGGGGTGGCGGGTCCGGGGCGAATACTTTGGGACGAACGGGGGCAAACCCGCAGCAGGGTAGCACAAATGACGAGATTGTGAAATATCGCACCAACGCTGGACGAATGGCCAGCTTACGGCGCGTAGTTCGGGCTCGGCGCTCCTCCCGGCGCCACCGTAAACGTCACCTGGTCCGGCGCGCTCCCCCCGAGTCCTCCCAGCGCATGGAACTTCGTCCCCGATAGTGAGACCGTCCCCGCCGAGGTCGCCGTTCCTGAGACCGTGTAACCCGCCTGCCCGCCACCGGGGCACAGGTGGAACATGATCGTCCCGGTGACCGCTGTGCCGTTCTGCGCCAGCGAAACCGTCCACCGGAATGGCGCCGATGGGTTGTCGCACGTCCCCGCGCTGTTCCAGCTCCCCGCGAAGTTCGTCACCGCCGCCGTCGTCGCCGTTGCGGTGGGCGTCGCCGTCGCACTCGGCGTGGCCGTATTCGTAGCCGTCGCAGTCGCCGATTCCGTCGGCGTCGATGTCGGCGTAGCACTCGCCGTGGGTGAAGCCGTCGATGTCTGCGTCCCGGAAGGCGTCGTCGCGCTCGCAGGGGGCGTGTTCGTCGGCGCGGGCGTTGGCGTGTCCTCCGGCTCCGGTGTCTCGGTCGCCTCGCTTTCGGGCGTTGCGGTCGCTGTCGGCCGTGCCGTGGGCACATCCGTCGGTTCTGGCGTCGAAGTCGGCTCCTCCGTTTCCGTCGCCGCCGCCGTGGGCTCGTCCGAAGCGGCCGCGGGGATTGGCGCGGGCTCCTCCTCGTCCTCCGGCCGCAGCGGAGGGATCACACCGACGATCTCTCCCGCCAGCGTCTCCGCCATCGCATCAAGGTCCTCGTCGTCCAGATCTGAACAGCACCCCTCCATGTCTCCAAGGATTCGCTCCTTCAGCGCCTCCGCCGCCGCCTCCCTCGCCTGGGCGTCCAGCGTGCCGAGCGGGTCCTCGTAAACGTCGCGCGCATACTCCGCCCACTCGTCCGCCTTC
>CALFYR010000138.1 GCA_937954195.1 uncultured Dehalococcoidia bacterium | reverse complement strand
CACCGGTCTCGTCCACGTGAACATCAACTGCTCGGACTTCGAACGGTCAAAGACGTTCTACGAGGCGCTCGGCTTCCGCCTCTTCTGGAAGGTCCCGGAGACGAACTCTGAGGAAGTCGCCGCCGCGGTCGGCATGCCGCCCTACCGCGTCAACGGCGGCCTCATGGCCCTCGAAGGCTCCTCCGGCCGGGTCGTCATCGACCTCCTGGAGTGGCAGTCCCCTACCGACGCCTCAGCCCCATACCCGAACCTCTACCACCTCGGCATTGCCCGCATCGCGTTCGCCACGTCGAACATGGACGCTGACCTCGCCACGCTTGCCGAAATCGGCGTCGAACTCGTCGGCCCGCCCGCCCGCGTCGTCATCGATGGCGCCGAATCCGGCGGCCGCTTCGTCTGCTTCAAAGGCCCCGACGGCACCATCCTCGAACTCGTCGAATCCACCTGACACTGGGTAGTCGCCACCCAGTGGGTCGCATCGAATCACAACGCCGCTCGAACATCACCCCGGGCGGTCCCAAACCGACAATCGACACTCGAAAATCGAAAATCCCCTACCTCTCCTCCGGCAGGATCCGCCGGAACGCGTGCAGCAGGTTCGGCCCCTGGCGGATGTGGTGCCCACCATCCGCAGGCAGCACCAGCCCGGTCACCCAGCCCGCATCTTCGCTCAGCAGGAACGCCACCGAATTCGCGATGTCCTCAGTCGTGCCCAGCCGGGAGACGGGCATGCGGCGCAGGTACTCCTGCACCGTTTCCTCGTTCGCCACCAGGCCCGCGGAGATGTCGGTCGGTACGAGCCCCGGCGCTACCGCGTTCACCCGGATGTTGTGCTCGCCGAGGTCGTCGGCGGCGCACCGGGTGAGCATGTTTAGCCCGGCCTTCGCCACGCAGTAGGCCGTCATCCAGTGGTGCGTGTGCGAACCGGCGATGGAGCTGATGTTGACGATGCTCCCGCCCGCGGACGCCTTCATCAGCTTCGCCTCATGGCGAATGCACCGGTAGGCGCCGGTAAGGTTCGTTTCCATCACCCGGGTGAAGTCGCTCACCGGGCCGTTCAACACGCTGCCCAGGCCCCCTGTGCCAGCGGCGTTCACCGCCAGGTGCAGCGCGCCATGGCGCTCACGAACGGCCTCGAAAGCGGCATCCACGCTTTCGTCCGACGCGACGTCGCACACGGCGTAGGAGGCCGAACTCCCGAGTTTCGCCACGGCCTCCTGGAGCACGGCCTCGCGCCGGCCCGCGACCACCACCTGGCCGCCGCCATCAACAATCGCCTTCGAACACGCGAACCCGATACCGGTACCCCCGCCCGTTACGAACCCAACCTTGCCCTCGAATCTTCCCATTGCTGTTCCTCGCCTCGAATAGGAGGGGCGGATTCTAGGATCGACCATCAAGGGGTGTCATCCGCCCCTGTAGCCAGCAAGCCCGAACCGATCAGAGTCCGAACATGAGGAAGCCACGGCGATGCGCCCCACCCAACATGCGCCCCTTCGGAGTCCGGCATGCCCGGCTCGCTTCCTATCCGAAACGGCGCCCGTGCCTGGCAATGACATCTCACAATTGCGCTCTGCATGCGCTCCCGTGCGCTCCAATGCACAAAAACATCCCCGGCGCGGAGGCTCGAAAGGCCCTCGTGTCACTCCAGGAAATCCGGAAGCGTTATCTCAATGCCGCTGCGAC
>CALFYR010000137.1 GCA_937954195.1 uncultured Dehalococcoidia bacterium | reverse complement strand
CCTTCATCTGTGAGGCCGTCGCCGCGAGTTCCTCGGACTGGGCCGAGAGTTCTTCCTATCCCTGCGAGGGGTATCCCTAAGCGTGTCCACGTTGTCACTTGTAGCTATTGACGCGCCCTATCCTACCGACCGGTAAATGTCGTATCCTTCGGCTGCTAAGCGGCGATGCCGTGAATCCCGCCCTGGAGATAGCCCCGATATGAAGGTCGAAGTCAACAGCGATATGTGTGAAGGCCACGCCAAGTGCGAGATGGCGGCGCCCGAAGTGTTCAAGCTCGGTCCGGACGATGTGAGCATCGTGCTGGTGGACGAAGTGCCGGCCGAGTTGAAGGACAAAGTGGACCGGGCAATCCGGCTGTGCCCGCGCCAGGCGATCGCCTGGGTAAAGTGAACGGCGGTTCACAACGACGGCCGAGCGGCGTAACATCTCGAACACCATTCACCTTTCGGGTCGCGGCCCGTTTCGAAGGAACGCTATGACTGCCCCTACCCTCCGTCCCCACGACATTAACCTGAACGACGCTGACCTCTTCATGCGGAACGAGGCGCACGACATTTTGAAGGTCCTCCGGCAGGAAGACCCGCTGCACTGGAACGAGGGCGGCACGAACTGGAACGGCTTCTGGTCTGTCACGAAGTACGAAGACGTGATGTACATCTCGCGGAACCCCGAGCTGTTCATTTCGAGCAAAGGCATTGCCGGCCCGAGCGTGAAGATGGAAGCGCTGGCGAACATGGATTTTGCCGAGCAGCAGCAGAACCAGGGTGGCAACGCCAGCATCATCACCATGGACCCGCCGCGCCACGTGAAGATGCGGCGACTGGTGAACAAGGGATTCACGCCGCGCGCGGTGAACGCGATGGAACCTGAAATCCGGCGAATCACGAACGAGATCCTGGACCGCGTTGCGAAGAAGGGCGAGTGCGATTTTGTGGTCGAAGTTGCGGCGCAGCTTCCACTCGCCGTCATTTGCGGGATGATGGGGGTAGAGCAGAAGGACTGGCCGCTGATGTTCGACCTGACGAACAAGGTGCTCGGCGGCGGCGACCCGGAATACCAGACGGACATCCCCGAGGAAGAGCGGGGCACACCCGCGGCCGCGCGCCAGACGGCGATGATGGGCTTTGGGACGATGCTCGGTTACTTCCGGAACGTGCTGGAGGACCGGCGCGCCAATCCGCGCCAGGACGACCTGATCAGCATCCTCCTCGAGGCTGAGGTCGACGGTGAGAAGCTTTCCGAGGCGGACCTCCTCGCGTTCTGCTTCTTGTTGATCGTCGCCGGCAATGAGACGACCCGAAATGCCATCTCCGGTGGAATGCAGGTCCTGAGCGAGCACCCGGAACAGAAGGCGAAGCTGCTGGCCAACCCCGAGCTGATGGAATCGGCGATCGAGGAGATCCTGCGGTGGGTTTCGCCCGTGCATCACATGGCCCGGACGGTGACGGCGGACGTTGAGATCCGGGGCAAGACGCTGAAGGAAGGCGACCGCCTGATCATGTGGTACGGGTCGGTGAACCGGGACGAGGACATTTTCCCGGACCCGTACACGTTCGACATCACGCGGACGCCGAACGACCACCTGGCGTTCGGCATTGGTGAGCACTTCTGCCTCGGCGCCGGCTTCGCCCGGAAAGAGCTGAGGGTGATGTTCGAGGAGTTGTTCCGCCGCTTCCCGGATATCGAGATGTCGGGGCCGCCGGAGCGGCTGCGTTCGAACTTTATTAATGGGATCAAGCATCTTCCGGTGAAGTACACGCCCGAGAAGTAGATTCACCACGCAGGCACCGAGAGCACGGCCGTTTCGGGTTTGCGGAGGAAGTGCCAAGACGGGGCCGAGAGATCCGTGCCGTGCAGGCATCGAGTCTATATCGAGCCGGTAGCACGGGTACGATGAATTGCCGTACGCTATCGACCGGCCGGTAAGCAAGCGCCGGCACCAGCCGCAGTAACAACCCCTGATGGGAGAGAGCCCAAGTGACAGCAGAAGCCGTGATGCCCCCGAAGAGCGCCGCAGACATCAACCTCAACCATGAACTCCTTTTTGACCAGGGGTATTCGCACGAGCCGTTCAGCATCCTCCGCCG
>CALFYR010000136.1 GCA_937954195.1 uncultured Dehalococcoidia bacterium | reverse complement strand
ACTCGGCTTACTTCGAACACACCTTCCTCGCCAAACAGATGGGCGTCCAACTGGTCGAAGGGCGCGACCTGGCCATCCACGGTGGCCGGATCGCGATGCGCACCACGCGCGGACTCATCAAGGTGGGCGCCATCTACCGGCGCGTCGATGACGAGTTCCTGGACCCGCTGAATTTCAACCCGGATTCAACGCTTGGCGTTCCCGGGCTGCTCGATGTCTATCGCGCTGGCGGCACGTGCCTCATTAACGGCATCGGCACGGGCGTTGCGGATGACAAGTCCATCTACCCCTATGTGCCGGACATGATCCGGTTCTACCTCGGCGAGCAGCCCATCCTGCCGAATGTCCCCACCTACCGCACGACCGATGAAAAGGATCGCCAGCACGTCCTCGCGCACCTCCGAGACCTCGTGGTGAAGCCGGCCAACGCGTCGGGGGGTTACGGGGTGGTCATCGGTCCCGCGAGCGACGAACGGGTGCTCGAATCAACCCGGGCCGCCATCGAACGCGACCCGGCAGGCTTCGTCGCCCAGCCGCTGGTTCGGCTTTCCACCTGCCCCACCGTCATCGAGGGGACGTACCAGCCCAGGCGCGTAGACTTGCGCCCGTTCGTCATCTTCGATGGGCGAGAGCCGTGGGTATTGCCCGGCGGCCTGACGCGGGTGGCTCTCCAGGAAGGCTCGTTCATCGTGAACTCGTCCCAGGGTGGCGGCAGCAAGGACACGTGGGTGCTTTATGGCACTTCTTAGCCGCGTCGCCGAGTCGCTCTTCTGGATGGGCCGCTATGTGGAGCGGGCCGAGAACACTGCCCGCCTGCTCGATGTCACCTACCACGGCCGCCTGGAGCCGGGCGGCGAACACGGCCTCGCCGGCGCCATCAACACATGGGAAGCACTGATCACCACGCTCGGCACCACCGAGATGTATCTCTCGCTGTACGACGACTTCACCGAAGCGGGCGTCATCGACTTCCTCACCGTGAGCCGCCACAACCCATCGAGTATCGTGAGTTCACTGATCGGCGCGAGAGAGAACGCCCGAAGCTGCCGCGACCTGCTCTCCAGCGAATCCTGGGTGGCCATCAATCGCCTCCACCACGCCACCGTGCAGCGAAACCTCCACCTCATCATGGCCGACGGGCTCTACGACTTCTGCGATTCGATCCGGCTTGGCGCCCAGACCTTCCATGGGACGGCCGCCAACACCTCCCTCCATGATGAGGGCTACTATTGGCTCCGCTGCGGCGTCCAGATCGAACGCGCCGACATGGTGACCCGCCTCGTCGACTCGAAATATCACTTGCTCATGAACTCCCTGGACGAAGTCGGCGGTCCGCTCGACCGGTACCAGTGGGGCGCGGTGCTGCGCAGCGTTTCGGGATACGAAGCGTACCGGCGCACCCACGTCGTCGGCCTCGATGCATCGCGCGTGGTGGGTTTCCTGTTACTCGAACGCCAGTTCCCGCGTTCGCTCCGCGCGGCCGTTGAGGGATTGCGCGAAGCGCTCGACCGCGCGACCGAAGGCGCCGAACCGCGCCTCCGCAACCGGGCGATGCGCCAGGTAACGACGCTCCAGAGCCGCCTCCAGTACGAAACGACCGAATCGCTCATCGGCGCCGGCCTGCACGAGTACCTTGCCTCCACGCAGGATACGATTGCCGATATCAGCCTCGCGGTTTCCGAGGCCTTCTTCTGGGCAGCAACGAGTGCGGCTTGAAATAGCCTACGAAACGACCTACCGCTACGACCCTCCGGTCCGCGATAGCACCACTGCCCTCCGGCTCCGGCCCGTGGACCGGCCCGGCCTCCAGGTCATCTCGAGCAGCGCCCGCGCCACGCCGGGCCGCATCGCATCGCGCTACCGCGATGGCTGGTCTACCCACGTCGACCTGGTGGAGTGCGCCGGCCGCCACGACGAAATCACCTTCGAACTGAGGGCGACCGTCGAGACCCAGGCGCCTGAGTTCGTACCGGAGCTCACCACGGCCGAGCAGTATTGGTACGTTACGGATAGCTCGCGGGTACGGAGGGCCGCCGTCGGCTCGCTGGGCTGGCAACTGGTGACGCCATCGTGGACCGCGTTGGAATCGGCCCTCGCCTGGATGCCGCAGCGCTTCGTCTACGAAGTGGGAGCGACGGACGCCCTTACCCCGGTCGAACGCGTCATCGAAATCGGCGCGGGCGTCTGCCAGGACTTCGCGCACGTGCTGCTCGCGCTGCTACGTTCCTGGGGGTTCGCCGCGCGCTACGTGAGTGGCTACTTCTTCAGCGCCACGCCCGAAACGGAAAGCATCCAGGCCGAAGCCATGCACGCCTGGGTCCAGGTGTATCGCCCGGGGTTCGGCTGGGTTGGGCTGGACGCCACCACCGGCGCCTACACCGATGACCGCTACGTCCCGGTGGGTTGGGGCCGGGACTACGACGACGTACGGCCAATTCGCGGAGTCCTCGGGGGCGCGCCGATCCAGACCCAGCGGGCCCGCCTGGCCATCCAACAGGTACAACAGCAGCAGTAGCGGAACTAGTGGCCTTCGGCGGCCGGGAAGAAGCCGGGAAGCGGCATCGTGCCGTTTCGCGCCCGGGCGCGCCGCCGCCGCCGGCTCGTGCGGCTCGCCGCCAATCCGCGATGGAACGCCCGCTCGACCGCCATCGAGCAGCTGGAGCAGATACCGTGGGAAACGGGCCCGCTGGCATCGCTCAGGATGAGCCCACACCACGCACACACAACCCGCATGTCAGACCTCCTCACGGTGGATTGGGGGCATAGGTCTATCCTTCCGAAGGGCGGGATCGCGGCCAATCGGGGATTCCCCTATAGGGTGTAACAACTCCGTAAACTCGTACGCTTCCGTACGAAACGTGTGTAAAACCGAACCGGGTGGGTCAATTTCAGCCCTCCGTTTGCTACCATAAGCGGGTATGCCCGCCGCCCCCGAAACCGCTGCCCCATTGCTCGAAGGTGAAGTCGAAGACGGCCCCTACCTTCCCGCGCCGGATGAAACCGTCACGCGCCTTCGCCAGGCCATCCGCGAAGGACAGCACTGGTTCGAAGCACTGCTCGATGCCGTGGCCCACTGGCGGCTCCCCGAGGAAGACACCGGCGCGCGCCGCTATCGCTACCTTATCCGCGGCGAAGCCTTCGATTGGCTGCTCCTCGCCGAACGCCTCCTGGACGAAGTGCGCGACATGGTCCCGCCCGCCGAAGCGGAGGCGCTGCTCTGGGAAAATCGCTGGCCCATCGAGCTCCCGGACGACGAGTTCGCGCTGCGGCTCGGCCCCACGAAGCACACCGCTCACCTGAACTACCTCTACGGCGTCCTCGTAGAGGAAGCGCTCCAGCTCAGCGTCGAAGAAGAGATCTACAAGGAAGTGCGCAGCCGCGCCTGGGGCTTCGATGTCCGTGCCGACGAGACGATGTACCAGCGCGTCTACGGCAAGAGCCGCGAAGAGCTCTTCGCCATGTACTACGAAACCACCGGCACCATGCTCAGCGGCGACGTCGCCTATACGGACTGGAAGTCGTTCACCTACTGGCTGTTCAAGCTCCGGCTGAAGGCGCAGGACAAGGCGCGCGTCGCGAGCGACACCCGCAAAGGGCTGGCGCAACTTACCCGCATGGAACTCGCGGTGAGCGAACGCCGCCACGGCGCCCGCCTGGACGAAGCCGATTTCGCCGCCCGCTACAACGCCTGACCCGGCGACCCCATATCCCCCGGCGCGAGCGTCCGCCACGTGCCGGCGCGCTCGTCGTACTCCTGCCGTTCGAACAGCACCTGCGGCCTGCCCGTCAGCACCAGGATGTACGCCGCTGTCCCAATCCCGGGTACGTGGCCGTGCGCGTGGACGTCGTTCGGCGGCGTGAGGGTCGCGAACTCGGCGCGGTCCGCGTCGAGGTGGCGTTCGTCCGTCATTGCGAGGCGGGCCCTGCCTTCCGGCGTGCGTTCATCCACGCGATAGTGCCGGTGCGTTTCCGTGCCGGTGACCGGCGCCAGCGCCACCCACACCGAATGCGAGTGGATCGCGCCCATCATCCCCTCCGGGCGGTGCACCAGCTGCATGAACGGCAGCTCCGGGCCGGGGTTCGCAAGCACCCGCTGGCCGAACCGCGAAGGGTCCAACGAAGCGATGTGGTGCTGCAGGTAGTCCAGGTCCCGCGCGAACTCGGCCAGCTTCCGGCCAACCACGCTCATATCCGGCGCATCGCCAAACGCCGCGACCGCCTCAATCAGCGACCGCACGGGTGAATCGAGTTCCGCCAGCGTTGCCATGCAGCGACCGTAGGCGACGAGTCAAGATGCCGACCGCGAGCGGAAAGACCACGCGGGCCGCGATCGGAAGTCGGCAACGTCCGCGCTAGGGCCTGCCCTCTCCTCCGCCGCCATTGACCTCCTCATCGCTGCCGCGCTCGTCTCTGTCATTACCGGCCGCCGCGACTACGCCGCCCGCACGCGGTAGACGGCCGGTGATGCGATCCGAACTCCGAGGGCCCGCCAACGACGGCGGGCCTTCACGTCATTTCAGCGGCGACGCCAGGCCGCCAGTCCGGCTCCCACCCGCCGGTGCGGAACTCACTCTGGTTCCAGGTCCCATGTCGCAAACGGCTGCCCCGAGCTAGCGAGCCCCTGGATGTTGACCGAGTAGCGCCGATCAGGCGAGATTGGAGCCAACCGAATCTCGAACCTAGCATTCTTAGGTCCAAATCCTGACCTCACGTGCTGGACGGCCACGGAGCTTCCATCCTCGGCTTTCACCAGAACTTCAATCGCAAGGCGGGCCAGATCATCAGCGGCGATGTCAGAATACGAACCCCTGATCACTGTAGCACTGGATGTGGTAGTTACCTCGTCAACTCGAGCGTACCCACCGAGGAATGGCTGGGGGACATCACTTACCTTGGACCGAGCGGCATGAGCGGAGAACGAGACGTCGTTGAACGCCATTGAAGTGCCAGCCAGATGCGAGGAACTCATAATGGACCCTCGGTCATCCAATGCGTTGAGGGAGAGGTCCCCGATCTCCAGTATCCACGACCGTGCCACTTTGTTGAATGCAGGAAAGTACAATGCCAACTTGGATGGATTATCGTCCTCAGTTTCTTGCCGCAGCAACGGAACTGATTCTGAAGAATCTGCAACCAGGCG
>CALFYR010000135.1 GCA_937954195.1 uncultured Dehalococcoidia bacterium | reverse complement strand
AGCATTTCGAGGGAGCGGATGATGCGGTGGCGAGTGTTGCGGGGATCGATGACGTCATCAATGAAGCCGCGGCCGGCCGGGATGTAGGGGTTGGCGAAACGGGCGCGGTATTCGTCGATGAGTTCGGCGCGGCGGGCTGCCGGGTCCGCGGCGTTAGCGATTTCCTCGCGGTAGACCACGTTGACTGCGCCATCGGGGCCGGTGACGGCAACCTCGCCGGTGGGCCAGGCGAGGTTGATATCGCCGCGCAGGTGCTTGGAGCCCATGGCGAGGTAGGCGCCGCCTACGGACTTGCGGAGGATGATGGTGATCTTCGGCACGGTGGCTTCGCTGTAGGCGAAGAGGAGCTTCGCGCCGTGGGTGATGATGCCGCCGTATTCCTGCGACGTGCCGGGAAGGTAGCCGGGGGTATCGACGAGGGTGATAACCGGGACGTTGAAGCAGTCGCAGGTGCGGACGAAGCGGGCGGCCTTGCGGCTCGCGTCGATATCGATGCATCCGGCGAGCTGCATGGGCTGGTTCGCAACGAAGCCGACTGGACGGCCACCCATGCGGCCGAAGCCGACGACCATGTTCGTGGCCCAGAGTTCGTGGACTTCCATGAAGTCGCCGTCATCGACGATGCGGTCGATCACTTCACGGATGTCGTAGGGTCGGTTGGGATCGGCGGGGACGACGGTCAGGAGGTCGTCCTCGGCGCGGTCGGGTGCATCGCTGGTGGGAAGGATGGGGGCGTCTTCGGCGTTGTTCGACGGGAGGAAGGCGAGGAGGCGGCGGACTTCGGCGATGGTGGCCTCTTCGCCGGCGACGGAGAACTGGGCGACGCCGGAGCGGCCAGCGAGCGACTGCGCGCCGCCAAGTTCTTCGTGGGTGACTTCTTCCCCGGTGACGGAACGGATGACATCCGGGCCGGTGATGTACATCTGGCCGGCGCCTTCGGTGACGAAGATGAAGTCGGTGATGGCGGGGCTATAGGCGCCGCCGCCGGCTCCGGGGCCCATGATCACGCTGATCTGGGGAATGACACCGCTGGCGAGAGTGTTCATGGCGAAAATTTCGCCGAAGCCGCGGAGGCTTTCGGGTCCATCCTGGATGCGTGCGCCGCCCGAATCGATGAGGCCGACGACCGGAGCGCCGGTGGTCATGGCGAGGTCCATGACCTTGATGATCTTTTCGGCGACGGCTTCGCTGAGGGAGCCGCCCTGGACGGTGAAGTCGTAGGAGAAGAGGTAGACGGGGCGCCCTTCGACCTTGCCCCAGCCGGTGACAACGGCTTCGACATCGCCGCCGATCGCAGCGCCGCGGGGCTTCATGAGCATGTCGAGTTCATCGAAGCTGCCGGGATCGAGGAGGAGTTCGATGCGTTCGCGGGCGGTGAGTTTGCCGCGGGCATGCTGTGCCTCGATACGCTTTTCGCCGCCCCCGAGCGCGACCTTTTCTTTGAGCGCGAGCAGTTGGTCGAGCTTCTGTTGGGTGGTGAGCTGTTCGGTCATTGGCGGAGCCTCGACTGGTAAGTTGGCATTGGCGCAAAGAACCCGGCCTGTGGCCGGGACAGGATGGGCGCGCGGTTGACCATGCTAGCATCGCGCCCGGCCACGGGCGAGACGCAAACGGATTGGTGGCGGTTCCGCCACCGCTGAATGGCAGACTGTGACGGGGTTCATAGTGCCGCATGCTGGTACGGCGTAGCAACGCGGCCACGGGGAGGCAGCCCATGGTAATCCGGCGTGGAATCGTGGTTGTACATGGCGTTGGTTCACAGCAGCGGGCAGACCACCTGGACCTGTTCACCGAGCCGTTCGTTCGATTCCTGGGGAACGCGCACGGGCCGGAAAACGTCGAGCTGGACGTGCGCCCGGCGACCGATACGAGTCAGCTCGCGTGGGCAACAATCCGGCTGACGAAGCCCCGTGGCAACGCCGGGACCCGGCCCGACGTCGTGGAAGAGTGGCACATCCGGGAGGCGTGGTGGGCCCGGCATTTCAAGCCTTCGGGTTCGAAGACGGTGCTGTTCTGGGGAATCATGGCGGGGCTGCAGATCTTGCGGGCCACGTGGCAGCACCTTGCGGTGCGGAACTGGCGGCGGGTTCGCGGGCAGGACCCGGCAAAGGGAGAAGCCGACTCGGTGCTCGGTCGGCCGTGGGACTTTGCGGCGAGCGGCCCAGCCGCAGAAGAAGACCAGGGAGTGTGGACCGTGGTTGGGGCGGGCAAGTTGCGCGCCGCCATCGACCTGCTGATCTGGGCGTTCTGGGGGATTTTCTACGTGGTGGCGGCGGTTGCGGGGCTGCCC
>CALFYR010000134.1 GCA_937954195.1 uncultured Dehalococcoidia bacterium | reverse complement strand
CCACTTTAGCGGCACCAACCGCACCGTCATCGACGGCCCGTTCTACGAGACCAAAGAGCTCGTGGCGGGCTTCTGGATCTGGCAGGTGAAGTCCATGGATGAGGCGGTCGAGTGGGTGAAGCGCTGCCCGAACCCGATGCTGACCGACTCGGACATCGACATTCGCCCCATCTTCGAGGCAGAGGACTTCGAAGGCGTGATGACGCCGGAAGCCCGCGAGCAGGAAGAGCGCCTGCGCGCCCGCCTGGAGGCGCAACAGAGCTAACATGCCTTTGGCATGTCAGCGACAAACACCGCGATCGAAACCGTATGGCGGATGGAGTCGGCCCGGCTTATTGCCGGGCTGACTCGCTATGTGCGCGATGTCGGGCTGGCTGAAGACCTGGCCCAGGAAGCGCTTATCGCGGCGCTCGAACAGTGGCCTTCCGATGGTATCCCCAGGAATCCCGGCGCCTGGCTCATGGGTACCGCCAAGCACCGCGCGATCGACCTCTTCCGCCGCAATGAGCGCCTCGCGCGCAAGACCGAAGAGCTCGGCCGCGACCTCGAATCCCAGCAGGAATCGACGACCGCCGAATTTGATGAAGCGATCGAGGAAGTGCAGGACAACCTCCTCCGGCTCATGTTCACCGCCTGCCACCCGGTCCTTTCGCTGGATGCGCGGGTCGCCATGACGCTGCGTCTGCTCGGCGGCCTTACGACGGAAGAGATCGCCCGTGCGTTCCTCGTGCCCGAACCAACCGTCGCTCAGCGCATCGTCCGCGCGAAACGGACCATCTCCGAATCGAAGGTCCCGTTCGAAGTTCCCGGCGGAACGGAACTCCGCGAACGGCTCGATTCGGTCCTCGAGGTCGTCTACCTCATTTTCAACGAGGGCTACTCGGCCACTTCGGGAGAGGACTGGCTCCGGGCGGACCTGTGCGAGGACGCGCTCCGGCTCGGGCGAATGCTGGCCGCGCTCGCGCCAGATGAGCCCGAGGTCCACGGGCTCGTGGCCCTCATGGAAATCCAGGCGTCGCGTCTGCGCGCCCGCGTCGGGCCGGACGGCGCGCCTATCCTGCTGCTCGATCAGAACCGCGCCCGATGGGACCAACTCCTGATTCGTCGCGGCCTGGCGGCACTCGACCGCGCCGAATCGCTGGCGATGGCGCCCGGGCCGTACGTGTTGCAGGCTGCCATCGCCGCCTGCCACGCCCGCGCCAGGAAGGCGGACGAGACCGATTGGCCAGCGATCGTCCGGATCTATGACCAGCTACTCGCGCTTTCAGGTTCTCCGGTAGTCGAACTCAATCGGGCAGTCGCTGTATCTATGGCGTTTGGCCCGGGCGCTGGCCTTGCCGCGCTGGATTCGCTCGCGAGCGAACCCGCGCTCAGGAACTACCACTTGCTCCCCAGCGTCCGCGGAGATTTCCTGTTCAAACTGGGCCGCCGGGCGGAGGCGAAGGTTGATTTCGAGCGCGCCGCCGCGATGACCCGGAACGAACGGGAGCGAGCTTTGCTGCTGG
>CALFYR010000133.1 GCA_937954195.1 uncultured Dehalococcoidia bacterium | reverse complement strand
CGCCGCTCGCCGTGTTCAGGACCCAGGGGTCTTCTTTCGTACCGGAACCGTTCGCCGCCATGGTTTTACTCCGAGGAGGTCGAATTTCCGGGGAGTCTAGTCTCACGCCGGTGAAGGAGCGATGAAGTCAGCCCGATGCGAGGGAGCGGAGGCTACTTCGGCAGATCTTCGGCGTGGAGCCCGTAGAGTGCCGGCGGTTCGAGGCCGGCCGCCGTCAGGTAGCTACAGAGCTGGCTGCGGTGGTGGACTTCGTGTTCGATCAGCCCGCCGATGACACGCCGCCAGGCCGGGAAGGGTTCGCCGATGGTGTTGGGGATGATGACTTCGAGATCCGCATCGACCAGGCCGGCGATGGTCTTCTTGCCGGTACGGAGGGTGAGGCGGCGGAGATCGAGCGCGGTCGCGCCGGGCTTTACGTGGTGGCCCTTGTAATGGAGCTCGCCGGTCTGGACGCCGCCAAGGTTCAGGAGGCGGCAGTTGGCGATGTGGGTGACAAGTTCGCCGATGGTGAATTCGCCGGGCGCCGGGCGCCAATCGACGTGGGCGTCGTCGATGCGTTCGACAGCCTCATAGGTACGGGCGTGGACGTTGGTGACGTACTTGATGAGGTCGTCCTTCGCGATCATGCGAATGAGCGTAGCGCAATCTTCGCCGTTGGTTTCGTGCGCGGCGCGGCGCCTGCTGGCGCGACACCACCGGGCAGGGCAAGCTCCGGGCTGCTAACAACTGGTTAACGAAGGGTGGTCACCATGGCTGGCGTGCTGAGGCCACAACCGCGGTTTGCTCCGTACCTCGCAGAGCTGTTGGGGACGTTCGCGCTGGTGTTCGCGGGGCCGGGAGCCGCGGCCGTGGATGTCGCGAGCGGCGGCGCGGTCGGCGGCGTCGGCATCGGGATGAGCTTCGGGCTCATTGTGATGGTGATGATCTATTCGGTGGGGCACATCTCCGGCTGTCACATCAACCCGGCTATCACGATCGCGTTCCTTGCGCTGCGTCGGATCGAGGCGCCCAGAGCGGTGGCCTACATCGCGATGCAGCTCATCGGAGCGGCGCTTGCGGGGTTCGCCATCATCGCGATCGTTGGGGATGAAGGGCAGGCCGGCGCCACCATCCCACGCATCGGCGGCGAAGATGCGGCTTTCGTCTCCGAACTCATCCTCACGTTCTTCCTCGCATTCGTTGTGTTCGCGGTGGCAACCGATTCACGGGCCGAAGGCGCCTTCGCAGCCGTGGCGATCGGTGGATACGTGGGGTTCGCGGCCACGGGCTGGGGCCCGGTAGCGAACGCCTCCATGAACCCGGCGCGCACGTTCGGCCCGGCTATCGCGGCGGACGTGTGGACCTCCCACTGGCTCTACTGGGTGGCGCCAATTGGCGGCGCCCTGATTGCGGCGGCAGCGTACGAACTGCTCCGCGAACCACATACGCCGGGAGTCGCCCCGGAGGAAGGCACGTAACCATGGCCGCAGCACAGATGACCCCGGCGGAGGAGGGCGAACTCCGGATTCGCATCCGGCGTGAGGCGGAGGCGCTCCAGCGCGAGTTTTCCGGAATTTTCGGGGTAGAAACCATCGAGCGGTATGTGAACGACTCGTTCGAAAACGTGCGCGGCCGGGCGACCGTGCTCGACTTCGTGCCCGTCTTTGTCCATCGATACACGCGCGAGCGGCTCAAAGCGCTCGCGCAGGCGGAGGGTTTGGTGACGAAAGAACAGCCGGAAGTCCTGTTTGTCTGTGTGCACAACGCGGGCCGGTCGCAGATGGCGGCGGTGCTGACCTCGTACCTGAGCGGCGGCAGGGTGAGCGTGCGGAGCGCGGGTTCGGAGCCCGCCGACCGGATCAACCCGGCGGTGGTGCAGGTAATGGGCGCAATGGGCCTGGACCTCTCGCAGGAGTTCCCAAAGCCATTGAGCGATGAGGTGGTCCGGGCAGCCGATGTGGTCATCACGATGGGCTGCGGAGATGCGTGCCCGATCTACCCCGGGAAGCGGTACCTGGACTGGGAGGTCGAAGACCCGGCGGGGCAGCCGCCGGAGGTGGTCGAGCGGATCAAGGCCGATATCGAAGGACGCGTGCGGAAGCTGCTTTCGGAGCTGGATGTGCCGGCCGTGAATTAGTGAGCCCTTGTCGAACTATAGTAGAGGTCGATAAGTGTGAAGAAATTCACCAACCGGTCGGTAGATGTGGTGGTTCGTAAGGGATTTCCCCTATGCCCTCCTGAGATGACTCGGTTACGCTTGAATACACATTCGTTTGCCGCCGCCGCCTGAACCCCCGCCGGGCGGACAGAAGAGGAACCTCACCGCATGCCCCTCGAAACGCCCCCGGCGCCCACCGGAGACGATGCGCTGCGCGAGTTGCTGCAGGCCGCCGGACTCTGGACCTGGGACGCCAACCTGGTCGATGACACCACGGTCTACCAGGAAGGCTTCTGGGAAGCCTATGGTTACACCGAACAGCCGACTGAAACGTTCGACATGGTGCAGATGATGCACCGGAGCGACCGCGCCGCCGTCACACGCGCCTATCGCGAGCACCTCGACGGCCAGACCGATATCTATGAGTCGGAGTGGCGGCTGCGCACAGCGAACGGCGAGTGGCGCTGGATCCGCTCGCGCGGGAAGGTGACGCAGCGGGATTCGCTCGGAACGCCCACGCACATGGCCGGCGTGTACATGGACATCACGCAGGGGCGGGAGGCCGAACAGCTGCTCGCGCAGGCCGAAGCCGAGATGAACGCTGTCTACCTCGGCGCGCAGGATGGCATCCTGGTGGTTGGGAACGACTTCCGGGTGCGGCGCGTGAACGGTTCGGCAAAGGTGGCGCTCGAGGAGCTGTATGGCTGCCCCGTGAACGAAGGGGACGACGTGCGCGATTGGCCGGCGCTGACCCCGGCGGAGGCGTTCCGTTCGGATATCGGCAGGATTATGAGCGGGCAGTCGTTCACGGTGGAGCGGGAGCTGCCCCACAAGGGCGGCGCGAAGAACTTCGAGCTCTCGTACGCGCCAATCCGGCAGCCGAACGGCGCGGTTGTGGGCGCGGCGCTGGCGTTCCGCGACATTTCCGAACGAAAGCGGATGGAAGCGGCCCGGCTGCAGGCGATGCGGCTGGAAAGCATGGGCCTGCTCGCGGGCGGCATTGCGCACGACTTCAACAACCTGCTGACCGCCATCGTTGGCAACATCGAGCTCGCGGGGCTGCATACCGACGACCCGGAAGCGACGTCAAGCCTCGAAGAAGCGCGACAGGCGGCCCGCCGCGCGACCGAACTCGTCCAGCAGCTGCTGACCTTCGCTGGCCAGCGGGAACCGTCGATCCGCCCGCTGGACCTGGGCGAACTCGTACGCGAACTGCTGCGCTACGCGCGCAAGATGCCGGGCGCTGAATCACTCTTCATTGACAACCTGACCGCGAACCTGCCGCTCATCGATGGCGACGCGACGCAGCTCCGGCAGGTGGTTCTCAACCTGCTGGTGAATGCGGTGGACGCGACACGCGAATGCGGCGGGAACGTGCGCGTGGAAACCGGAGTTGTGGCGAACGTCGCCGACGTGGTGCCGGAGCCGGTCATCATCGAGCGGGAAGCCGCGGAGTACGTGTACCTGCGCATCGCCGACGACGGCTGCGGGATGGACGAGGAAACGCGAGGGCGGATTTTCGACCCCTTCTTTACCACGAAGCCGACGGGCCACGGGCTGGGGTTGGCCTCAGTATTGAGCGCAATGCGCGCCCACGGCGGGACCATCGGAGTGGAATCGACACCGGGCGGTGGCGCAACGTTCACACTCATCATCCCGGCGGCATGAGGGTGTAATCCCGATCCGGTGTACGCTAGAGAGAAGCGCATCTCGCGCGGGCCCGAGGAGGGAACCCCTATGTCCACAGCGAACGACAGCCCCAGCACGCAGACCGGCGAAGAACCGCATAGCCACCGCTGGCGAATCGGAGCGCAGGCCGGAGCGTTCTCCCAGGGCGTGTGCGCGTGTGGAGCGGAGAAGGAATTCCCCAATAGCTGGGACCGCGAGCCGGCCGGCCGGGCATGGTCCAATTCGGGGCGCGGCGCGCGCTAATCTCAGGCTTCGACAACGGCGGCCTGGAGCATGGCCGCCGCATCGGCGTAGGTGGCATCCAGCGGGATGGTAACGGGCTGACCGACGGTGACCTTCACGTGGCCGCGGAACCATGGGAACCAGCGCCCTTCGAAGATTCCCCGCCGGAGCACATCGATGCGGATGGGCAGCACTTCGACGCCTGACTTAATGGCGATCCAGCCAGCGCCACTCTTGAACGGCTTCATGGGCCCGTCGGTTGTGAGTTCGCCTTCGGGGAAAATGATCACGCTGTAGTTCGCCTCAAGAAGGGCGAGCACGGCTTCGAGGCTCTCCCGCGTGCCGCTGCC
>CALFYR010000132.1 GCA_937954195.1 uncultured Dehalococcoidia bacterium | reverse complement strand
TGCGGTCGAAGCGCCCCGGGCGCAGCAGCGCAGGGTCCAGGATGTCGGGGCGGTTCGTCGCGGCAATCACGATGACGTTTGTGCCGGTATCGAACCCGTCCATCTCCACAAGGATCTGGTTCAGCGTCTGCTCGCGCTCGTCGTGGCTGCCGCCGAGGCCGGCGCCACGCTGGCGGCCAACCGCGTCGATTTCGTCCACGAACACGATGCACGGAGCGTTCTTCTTCGCCTGGTCGAACAGGTCGCGCACGCGGCTCGCGCCAACGCCGACGAACATCTCGACGAATTCCGAACCCGAAATGCTGAAGAACGGCACGCCCGCCTCGCCTGCCACAGCACGCGAAAGGAGCGTCTTACCAGTACCGGGAGGGCCCACCAACAGCACGCCCTTTGGGATCCGCGCGCCGAGCGCCGCGAACTTCTCCGGGTACTTCAGGAACTCCACAACTTCGGCGAGTTCTTCCTTTGATTCATCCACGCCCGCCACGTCGGCGAACGTCACGGTCACCTTGCTACCGGTGAACAGCCGCGCGCGGCTCTTCCCGAAGCTCATCGCCTGCGAATTCGAACCCTGCGCCGACCGCATGATCAGCAGCAGGAAGAGACCGAACAGCAGGAACGGCAGGATGTTCAGCAAAAGGCCGAGCCACGGGCCGAACCCGGAGCTATCGACGTACTCGAGGTTGACGGCGGCGGTGCCGGCGCCCGCTCCCGGGGGCCGCTGAAGGGCCACGCCCTCGTCACGCAGGATCTGCTCCAGGTTCGAGTTCTCGCCAACCCGCGAGCTGAAGACCTTCGGCTCCGTTTCGTTCGCTTCCTGGACGTAGGTGACTTCCACCCCTCGCCCATCGACTTCAATCTTCTCGATCAGGCCGCGCTTTGCGTCCTCAATGACTGTCCCAAGGTTGATATTCTCGTGGTCATCGCCCCCGCTGAAGAACGCAAAGACGATCGCAATCACGGCCACAAGGATGAGCAGGTAGATAAAACTGTTTCGTAGCCAGCGGGAATACAATAGAGAACTCCGGTCTCGCGCGGCGGGTAGGCGCGCCTGTGTTCCGAGTATAGCAGACGCGGGAACCGGGTCCGGGACCCTCTGGTAAGCGCGCCTATACTGCCGCCGCCGCCACGGATCGCTCCCGGCGATGGCCCTCTTCCTAACCTACGCCAGCCACACCCCCGTGGTGCAGGGTAGAACCCCGAACTTTGCAAGAATTCCCCCAGAATTCCGCCGATCGGGCCCCGTTTCGCCGTTGAGCGGCCGAACCGGTACGCTCTCCTGACCCCCTGTGGAGGAACGCACAACGATGAAGCTTGCATTCGTGGGAGGCACCGGCCCCGAAGGTCTCGGTCTGGCGATGCGGTTCGCCGCCGCCGGTCATGCCGTCGCAATCGGCTCGCGCTCGGCCGAACGGGGCGAAGAAGGCGCCCAGAAGGTCGTCGAATCCGTCCCTTCCGCGAAGGCAACCGGTGGCTCAAACGCTGATGTCGTCGCCGACGCAGATGTCGTGTTCCTCACCTTCCCGTACAGCGGCCAGCAAGCCACCCTCGAAGCCCTCGGGTCCGCCCTCGACGGCAAAATCGTGTGCAATGTCGTTGCCCCCCTGGAATTCCAGCAGGGTGTCGGCGCCGTGGCCCTCAATGTCCCGGGCAACAGCGCCCTCCAGGAGGCCATCGCACAGCTCCCGAACGCGCGCATCGTTTCCGCCTTCCAGAACATGAGCGCCGAAGAACTCCAGCACCTCGATCACCCCATCGAAGCCGACGTACTCGTCTGCGGCCGCGATGTCGAAGCCAAAAACGTCGTCATCGGCCTCGCGAATGAAATCGCCGGAGTCCGCGGCATCGATGCCGGTGGCCCTTCTCAGAGCCGCTACGTCGAAATGCTCACGTCCCTCCTCATCAACCTCAACCGCAAACACAAGACGCAGTCGAGCATCAGGATCGTCGGTCTCTAACCACTCGCGAGGTCACCAGCATGCCCGGTCTCTCCATCTTCGGTATCCCAGGTCTCCCCGAAATCACGCCGGGCACCGACCTGGCCGAATCGATCCACGCCGCCGCCGCGGCCGCTGGCACGCCCCTCCAATCCGGCGACATCCTCGTGATTACCTCCAAGATCGTTTCGAAGGCGGAAGGCCGGGTCGTCGAACTCGCCACGGTCGATGTATCTCCGTTCGCCCGGCAGTACGCCGAGAAGTGGGAGAAGGAGCCCGCCGTCGTTGAGCTCGTGCTCCGCGAGTCACGCCGCGTCGTCCGCCAGGTCGGCCCCATCATGATCACCGAGACACGTCACGGGTTTGTTTGCGCCAACGCCGGCATCGATCAATCGAGCTCTGGAGGCCACGGTCTCGCCGTCCTCCTCCCCGAGGACCCTGACGCCAGCTGCCGGCGGATTCGTCAGACCCTCAAATCTAAAGGCACCGATGTCGCCGTGATCATCTCCGACACCTTCGGTCGCCCCTGGCGTGAAGCCCAGACCGACGTCGCCATCGGCATCGCAGGGATGCATCCCGTGACCAGCTACATCGGCCAGGTCGATCCTCACGGCCACGAGTTCCGCGTGCAAGCCCTCTGCACCGCCGATGAACTCGCCGCCGCCGCCGAGCTGGTGAAGGGCAACCTGAGCCGCGTCCCCTGCGCCGTCATTCGCGGCCTCGCCTGGGAACCCGATGAAGAGGCCACCATGCAACTCGTCATCCGCGAATCCGAGCGCGACCTCTTCCGCTAATCGCCCGTCAGCAAGGCACGCCAGTTCCGTCGCAGTGGCCGCACTCCAAAGTCGGCGATAAGCATCCGGACGAACGCCCGCTCATCCACATCGCCCGCCGGGATATGGGCCTTGTATAACGGCGCCAGCAGCGCCCCGGCCCCTGCGCCGAGGTGGTAATGCCGTCGCGGCTCCCCGTCGTGGACGTGGAGCGCCAGGATCTCCCGGCCGGTTTGGGGCGTCATCAATCGATACGTGCATGAAGTCTGTCCGAAGGCCCAGGTCCTCGGATCGGGACAAAATCTCGCGATAGACGAGCCGGTACTGGCCACCGCGACCTCGAACGAGCGCACCGGGCCGAAGTCGAAGGTGGCCCGACTGTCCGTCAGTCTCGAAATGCACACGGACTGGTGTAACGCACGCGAGGTGGCCGCCTACGGATTGAGCCCGGTTCCGAACGGCACGTCGTAGTTCAACCGGGGTCAGACCTTTGGCTTCCATCCGCCCACATAAAACGAAAGCAGCCACACATCTCGGTCATCGTCCGGTTCGAGATGGGCGTACTCCCCAGCATCCCACCGCCGCCGAAACTCTGAGGCCGAGATTCCCAGCCGCTCGCGGGCCTCAAGATCGAACTCCGCGGCTGCTTCTTCCGCGGTCAGCTCCACAATCCCGTCTGTTGCGCGATCATCAAGGCTCGGCTTTGCGCTCATGGCCACCCAAGCATAGCACGCCCTACACCCGTGGCCGGGCCGTCTCAACCACCGAATTCCCGCGCTGCAACTGCCGCGGGTTCAACGTCACAAGACGGTCGCCAAGCGTCTCTGCCACGGCGAAATACACCGCGTCCGTCCCGCGCAGCTGGTGTTCGGCCGCCAACGTCGCGGCCCGTTCCGCTAACGGCAGCGCCACGGGCAGCAGTTCGAACAGCGGCGAATGGCGGATGTGCGCTTCCACATCCCGCGCCAGCTGTTTGTCGCCCGTACCCGCCGCAATCGCCGCCGAAACCTCGGAAAGCACTGTCACCGGCGCCCGCAGCGGCTCCCCGTCGGCCACGGCCTCCCGAAACCAGGTGACCGTCGCCGCATGCTGCCGGTCGCGCGTGTTGAACAAGGAAATAAGGACGCTCGCGTCGATGGTAGCCACGTCACTCGTCCCCCGGGAGCCGGTATCGGCGGCGGCGTGGCTGCTCAGCTGCTTCCGTTTCCGCGCCATCCTCAACCTGCGGCAGCGTCATCCACGCATCCCCAACCGAATCCGCCAGTCGCTCGATCGCCGCAATCTCCGCCGCCGCTTGCGTCCGCTGCATCCCGGCAATGTCCCGCTCCGAGTACGGGCGCAGCGTCGCAACCGGCTGTCCGTTGACCGTGATCACATACAGCGCGTGTTGCTCCCGCACCGCGCGCACAATCTGTGTCGCCTCGTTCTTAAGCTGGCGCACTCCGATGGTTTTCAACGCTCTCGCTCCCCCGAAAGTAGCCACATAGTGGCCACTTTTCGTGTAACCGGTCAAGTACCGCGCACGCCCACCTTCCGTCCGCGTAGAATCCGCGCCACTCATTCCGGTCCGAGGTAGCCACATGCCCACTCCCGCCCGCGTCGTCGTCGTCCCCCAGGAAATGGGCGCGCGCCTGCTCGTCGAAGAGCTCAAGCTCCCGGATCCAGGCCCGAACCAGGTCGTCGTCAAGCAATTCGCCAGCGGCGTCTGCCACTCCCAGCTTCACCAGATTCACCGCGCTCGCACCGGGCCCGTCATCCTCGGCCACGAATCCACTGGTGTCGTCCTCGCGAAAGGCAGCAACGTCTCCCATGTGAAGGAAGGCGATGAGGTCATGGTCACCTGGGTCCCCCGCGATGGCGAGAACGCCTCCCGCCGCCCCGACCCGGTCTCCATCGACACCCCCGCCGGCGCCACCGTCCCCGCCGGCTGTTTCACCTGGGCCGATACCACTATCGCCGACGAGCAGTACATCGTGAAAATGCCGCCGAACCAGAAGAAGGACGTCACGGCCATCATCGGTTGCGCCGTCATGACTGGCGCCGGCGCCGTCTACCACACCGCCGCGGTCAAAAAAGGCCAGAGCGTCGCCGTCTTCGGAGTCGGTGGCGTCGGACTTTCCGCTATCGCCGCCGCGAAGGTGGTCGAAGCCGACCCCATCATCGCCGTCGACCTCGACGACGAGAAGCTCGCCTTCGCGAAGAAGTTCGGCGCGACGCACGGCGTCAACGCATCCCAGGTCGACCCCGTCGAAGCCGTCAAGAAGCTGACCGAAAAGCCCGGCCCGGGCGGCTCCACCGTCGCCGGCGCCGATTTCGCCTTCGATTGCATCGGTGTCCGCAAGACGATGGAGCAGATCCTCCCCGCGGTCCGCAACGGCGTCCTGGGCGGCGCCACCGGCGGCACCGCTGTCCTCGTGGGCGTACCCACCACGCCAGTCGAACTCGATGCCCGCGACCTACTCATCAGCGAGAAGAAGTACATCGGCAGCATCGGCGGCAGCTGCCGCCCCGACCGCGATTTCCCGATGTTCCTCCGCTGGTACGCCGAAGGCGACCTCGACCTCGATGCGCTCGTGACCACCCGCTACCCGATCGATCAGATCAACGAAGCCGTTCATGCACTGGAGACGGGCAAGATCGCCGGCCGCGCAATCCTCACGTTCTGAGGTGGGCAACCTCTGTCACCTACCCGGAAATACGGGCGAACCTCGATTGTTCGCCT
>CALFYR010000131.1 GCA_937954195.1 uncultured Dehalococcoidia bacterium | reverse complement strand
GCCAACGGCGTGACGCAGCTCGTTCACATCGCGGCCTGGTCGGCGGAGGACGTGGCGCGGTTCGAGGCGCTGCTCGGCAAGCCGGGCCGGATCGCGGCGGAGAGCTGGGTCGAGCAGGCGCGGTTCCTTGTCGGATGGGTGGAGCCGGCGCCGGAACCCGAGGCCGCGCCGCCGCAGCCGGAGGCGTCATCGGCGGCGGGACTGCGCTCGGTGCGTTCCGAGGCGCTGCGCGGGGCTGCGCCGCTCGTGTTCACGACCACGGAGATCGACGACCTGAAGCGCATCCGCGGCATCGGCGTCTTGATCGAGAAGAAGCTCAACTCGCTCGGCATCACCGCCTACGAGCAGGTGGCCAACTGGACGGAAGCCGACATCGCGCGCATCAGCGAGGTGCTCGACTTCAAAGGCCGCATCGAGCGCGAGAACTGGATCGAGCAGGCGCGGATTCTGGCGTCGGGCGGGCAGACGGAATTCTCGCGCCGCGTCGACCGCGGGGACGCGTAGGGGCATAGATCCGGTTGGCGGCTTGAGGGTTCGCTCCCGACGCGTGCTCAAGCGTTGGGGGCGATGCGGCCACGTATCTGGATCCCGGCCTTCGCCGGGATGACGTCTTTCATATTCGAGCCGCATGCCCAAGACACTCCGTCACTCCGGCGGAGGCCGGAGTCCAGATACGTCGAGATCGGCGTCGGCGTTTTCCTGGCGGGACCGGCCTATAGCTTCCAGCCGGAGTGGATGGCGGCGATGCCGCCCGTGAGGTTGCGGACGGAGACGCGCTCGAAGCCCGCCTCGCGGATCATCGACGCGAACGCCTCCTGGTTCGGGAAGCGGCGGATGCTTTCGACCAGGTAGCGGTAGGGCTCGGCCGAGTCGGCGGCAAGCTCGCCCAGGCGCGGGATCACCTCGAATGAATGGAAGTCGTAGACCCGGTCGAGCAGGGGCACCTGGCACTCCGAGAACTCGAGGCAGAGGAAGCGGCCGCCGATCTTCAGCACGCGATGGGCCTCGCTGAGGGCGGCGTCGATGTGGGTCACGTTGCGGATGCCGAAGGCGATCGTGTAGGCGTCGAAGGCGCGATCCGGAAACGGCAGGGCCTCGGCATTGCCCTGGGTCAGCGTGATGCGCGCCTCAAGTCCCCGGGCTGCAACCTTGGAGCGGCCCTCGGCCAGCATCTCGGGGCTGATGTCAGCCAGTACGGCGGTGGCGTTCGGACCCGAGCGCTCGGCGTAGCGGATGGCGATGTCGCCCGTGCCGCCGGCCACGTCGAGCAGCCGGAAGGGGCGGTCGTCGCGCGGAGCGCCGATCGACGACACGAAATCCGCCTTCCAGAGCCGGTGCATGCCGCCCGACATCAGGTCGTTCATCAGGTCGTAGCGGGAGGCCACCGACGAGAACACGGCGTTGACCAGGCCCTGGCGCTCGCCTTCCGGCACGGTGCGGAAGCCGAAGGTGGTGGCGGTGTCCGGGTCGTTCGGGGTGCTGGTGTCGTTGGACATGGGTACCTTGGTTGGAGCAAGTGGCGCCCCCTCACCCGGACGCGATTTCCATCGCGTCCGAGCTCTCCCCATCGGGGAGAGGTGAAAGAGACTGTGCGCCCACTTCACCTCTCCCATTGGGGAGAGGTCGGTGCGAAGCACCGGGTGACGGGGCTCACTCGTTCGAGCCTAGACGGATTTCGGACGGTGCGCCAACCGCTCGGAGAAGACGAGCAACTCGTGCGGGGTTTGGTTAGCGAGGTAGGCGGCCACGGCCTCGGCCAGGACCGGAGCGAGCAGGAAACCGTGGCGGTAGGCGCCGTTGACCAGGATATGGCGGCCGCCGTCGCG
>CALFYR010000130.1 GCA_937954195.1 uncultured Dehalococcoidia bacterium | reverse complement strand
GTGTGCAACTTCACGCCGGTACCCCGACCAAACCACCGGATCGGCGTGCCACGGGCCGGGTTCTGGCGCGAAGCACTCAACACCGACGCCTCGATCTACGGGGGTAGCGGCCAGGGAAACCTGGGTGGGGTCGAAACGTCGCCGGTGCCTTCCCACGGGCGGCCCCACTCGCTGGTGATCACGCTCCCGCCGCTTTCCGTCGTGGCGTTCGAGTGGAGCGCAGAGCCGCCATCAGGAACGGCCTGAGCAGATTTCCCAGGCCTGCGCGAGCAGTTGCCGGGCGAACCGCGAACCGGGGCAATGGTTCACGACGGCTCCGCCTTCGAAGGTGCCGTAGTTGCGGGTGAACATGCCAGCCGCCGCATCCATCTTCTCGATCGCCTCTCGGTAGGCGCGGTCTTCCGCATCGGAGACTGGCGCTGTACTGCCGGCTGCCGGCGCCGTGAACAACACGGAATCGAGCAGCGCCGCCACTGAGTCCACGCCGGCCCCAACTTCGGCCACGGCGGGCGGGTCCAGTGAGATGTCCTCAGCCGCCTCAGCCAGCCGGGCGAGAACAGCCTGCCGCCAGGCTTCGGCGCGCGGCAGTTCCGGTGTCGCCGCGGCCACTTCGGCATAGCGGCTGGCGATCTGCGCGCTATCGAAGAGCGCGGGCATGGATTCGATCCGTGAGACCAACGCCAGCGCGAACCCGGGTTCGAATTTCGAGACGAGCGTGGTCGGCGGGTTGCTCCGGACAATGCGCCTGCGGCCTTCAACTCCGTGTTCGGCCAGCCAATCGTTCAGCCGCCGTTCCTGGTCGCGGTCCGGTATCACACACGGAGTATAGGCAGAGCCGAGCCTTGAAGACTTCCCGGTGGCGGCGTAGCGTCGCGCCGACAGGAGGGCTCGAACGTGAGCGACGACGTGTTTGGCATCGCCGGGAAAGTCGCGATAGTGACGGGCGGCGGGTCGGCCGGCGAGGGGATTGGCAACGGCCGGGCGGCGGCAATCCTGCTGGCTCGAGCCGGCGCGCGGGTTGCGGTTGTCGACCGGGCACACGAGCTTGCGTCGGGCACCGTGCGCATGATCGAAGCGGAAGGTGGAGGGGCGCTGCCGCTCCAGTCAGACGTGACTGACGAAGGCCAGTGCCGTGAACTTATCGAACGAGTGGTTGAGCGCTTCGGTCGTCTCGATCTCCTGGATAACAACGTCGGTATCGGGAGCCGTGGGACGGTGGTCGATGAGCCCGCGACATCGTGGGAGCGAGTGATGCGTGTCAACGTGGAGTCGATGTTCCTGGTTTCGAAGTTCGCGATTCCGGCGATGATCGCAAGCGGTGACGGAGGCGCCATCGTGAACGTCGCCTCGATTTCCGCGCTGCGGCCGCGGGGGCTGACGTCGTATTCAACCTCGAAGGGGGCGGTCATCGCCCTCACGAAGGCCATGGCGGTAGATCACGGCCGGGATGGCATCCGGGTGAATTGCGTGGCTCCAGGCCCGGTCCTCACACCGATGGTTGGCGGCGAAGGGATGGAGCCGGGTGCCCGCGAACAGCGTCGTCGGGCCTCGGTCCTCGGGATCGAAGGGACCGGCTGGGATGTCGGCAAAGCGGTGCGGTTCCTGCTCTCCAACGAAGCCCGGTACGTAACCGGACAAGTCCTGGTGGTGGATGGCGGCACGACGCTGCGCGGACCCGACCGGGACAACCAGTAGAGGTAGCGAATGGCACGCATCCCATACCTGACGAAAGACGACCTGGCCCCGGAAGACAGGGCGCTACTTGAGCGCGACATCGCCCTGAACCGGCTGCTCGCCCACACTCCGAACGGCGCGCGGGCATTCTCTCGCCTCGGCGGGTTCATTCGGAACCAGAGCAAGCTCGACCCCAGGCTCCGCGAACTGGCCATCCTCCAGGTTGGGTACGTCGCCCGGTCACCGTATGAGTTCTCCCATCACATCAAGATCGGGCACGATTTCGGTGTCTCGGACGATGACATCCGAGCGATGATCGCAGACACGGGTGGGATGCCGACGGAACTTCCTGAACGCGACCGTGCCGTCCTGCGCGCCGCTCGCCAAATGGCCGATAGCGGAGCCGCCGACGAGGAAACGGTCCAGACGCTCTCGCGCCACCTGGACAATGAATGCCTGGTCGACCTGGTCATTACGATCGCGTTCTACTGCGGCGTGGTCCGGCTCCTCGCGACGCTCGACATCGACGTCGAACCCGAGTACCTGCCTTACCTGGCCCAATTTCCCCTGCCCGGATAGCGAGAGCGAGTCCGGCCGGACTGCTAGACTCGGGATGAGGCGAGCGTGCCCCCGTAGCTCAGCGGATAGAGCAGTGGTTTCCTAAACCATGTGCGCAGGTTCGATTCCTGCCGGGGGTACCACCACACACACC
>CALFYR010000129.1 GCA_937954195.1 uncultured Dehalococcoidia bacterium | reverse complement strand
AGCGCCTGCTCGAAGGCTTCCGGCGGCTGCCCGCCCTGGATCACGTAGCGGTCGTTCACCACGAGGGTCGGCACGGCGGTGACGCCGCGCTCGTGCCAGTAGCGCTCGCGCGCACGGACCTCGGCGGTGAACTCGTCGCCCTCGGCGATCGCCCGGGCGCGCGCGGCGTCCAGCCCTGCTTCCGCGGCCATCGCGGCCAGCACCTCGGGCGCCGCGGGGTTGCGCCCCTCGCCGTGATAGGCGCGAAGCAGCGCGCGCTTGAGCTCCCGGCCGCGGCCCTCCAGCGTCGCCCAGTGCAGCACGCGGTGGGCGGCGAAGGTGTTCCACACGTGCCTGCGTTCCCCGAAGGCGAAGCCCACGGCGGCCCCGCGCTCGACGATGCGCGCGCGGTTCTCGCCCACCTGCTCCGGCGTGATGCCGTACTTGTCCGCGAGGTACTTCACGGTCTCGGCGCCCTCCGGGCCCATGTCGGGGTTCAGCTCGAAGGGCTCGAAGTGCAGGTTCACGGCAATCCCGGGTTCCACGCGGGCGAGCGCCTGCTCGAGGCTGGCGAGGCCGATCGCGCACCAGGGGCAGGCGACGTCGGAGACGAAGGCGAGATCGAGCGGGGTCTTGTCCATGGGCAAAGCTTAACCCGGCTCCCGCGATAATATCGGGGCACCCTCGCGCGATATCGCGCCGCGCCGCCACGGAGAAAGCCTTGCAGATCGTCTGCCTCGACCTCGAAGGGGTCCTCGTCCCGGAAATCTGGATCGAATTCGCGAAGCGCACCGGCATCCCGGAGCTCTCCCGCACCACGCGCGACGAGCCGGACTACGACAGGCTGATGCAGTTCCGCCTGGACCTCCTCGCCCGCCACAAGCTGGGGCTCTCCGACATCCAGGCGGTGATCGCGGGCATGGACCCGATGCCGGGCGCGCGGGAGTTCCTGGACGAGCTGCGCGCGGGCTTCCAGGTGGTGATCCTCTCCGACACCTTCTACGAGTTCGCCGATCCCCTGATGGCCAAGCTCGGCCGGCCCACGATCTTCTGCCACCGGCTGGAGATGGACGCGGGGGGATTCGTGCGCGGCTACCGCCTGCGCATGCCGGACCAGAAGCGCGCGGCGGTGAACGCCTTCCGCGCATTGGAGTTCAAGGTCATCGCCGCGGGGGATTCCTACAACGACACGGCGATGCTCGCTGCCGCGCATGCCGGCATCTTCTTCCGGCCGCCGGAGCGGATCACGGGGGAGTTTCCGCAGTTTCCGGTGACGCGGGAATATGCGGAACTGATGGGGGCGATCCGGAAGGCGAGCGGGGCAATCTAGCGCGGGCCGGCAATTCCATCGGCGGAAGACGCCGTCGCCCGGACGGAGCCCCGGGATCCGGACGCTCGGGAGGCCGCTAGATGATAGTCAGCGGACCGTTGGCAGGTATACCGGGCTATGGGTGAGATACCACTCTCCGAAGATCTTCTCGAACTCCGGACGTCCCGGCTGCCATCCGTGGTTGGGTTGATGGATGGCCCAGACACGCTCAGGTTCGGAGCGGACGATCTCGAGGCGCCCCATCCTGTCGCCGGCGACTCTAAGCTCCTGATCCGACACCTTTGCGACGTCTTCGATGAACGCCACGTCGTTGCGCGAAACGACGAGCAGCGCATCGGCCCGGTTCGCCGCGAGAAGGGAAGCCTTGAGGAAGTCCCAGGACCCTTGAGGCGTGGAAAAGCGGGGATCGGGATCGCGGCCATATCTCTCGAGGCCGGCAACCATCTTGTCGGTGCAGGTCATCGCCGCGATGCCCTGCACCTGTTGGCGCGCTCCAGGCGTCTGCCAGCTCCTGACGGTCGCCGCGTATTCCCGGCGGGCCTGCAGGTGGGCTATCGCTGCCGCGTGACGCCGACGGTAGCTCTCGTAGGTCCTCGCGTGCCGCGCGACGAACTCGGGCGCGGCAATTTCGCAAGGGATGATCGTGTACCAGAGATTGCCCTCCACGATCCGGAGGTCGTTGGCCGAATAGCCGGGAACGGGATCGGGCCGTGCGGGAGAGCCCGCGATGCAAACCGTTCCTCCCAGGCCCATGAACACGCACGCGACAAGCCTGCCAAACATGCGAAGTCCCCTTCCGTCAAGCGCGTTGAATTCGAGATTAGCAGGTCCGGCGCCTCTTGGCGGTATCCGCGGTTGATCCGACGGCCATCGATGCGCCCATCCATGAGTCGCCTCCGTTGCCTACGCAAGATAGGGCACCAGCGGCGCGTCAATCCGTTGATAGAGGGGATGGACGGGTGACCCGTTCTTGTTCCTGCCGAAGCACAGGATCCTCGCCGGGTCGCAAACCTCGCGCAGGATCGTCTCCACCGCGGGCCCGCGGCCGGACTTGTGACCGGGATTGCCCCAGCTCACCACGACGAATCGGGCCCCGGCTGCGATCCGGCGGATCCATTCGTCGTTCTCCGGGAGGTTGAATCTTGCTGCCTTGGCCAGATCCGACGAGCAGGTGCCGCGGATGGACATGACGTTGAGTTGGTAGTAGGCACCGACGCCCCAATGCTCCCGGGCGCGGCGGATCATGCCATCCACCGTCGGGTCGCCCACATCTTCCGCCGCGCCGGAGGGATTCATGCTGATGCCGCAAGCGTAGTCCTCCGGGTTGCCCCAATAGCGAAAGAGTGTGAAGCGGTGAGTCCTGTCGGCACTGAAGACCGTGCGCTCGGCGACGAGCGGATCGACCGGCCGCCCAGGCAGCGGGGCCGATGAACCTATGGCGGCGGTAGCGGTCCTGGACATGGGTCTATGCACTTTCCGCCTTAGGCTATTGCGTCGCGGGCGTCGATGGCTGCGCGGGCGAAGGGTCAGGCGTCGCTGCCGGCAAAGCGAACACTCGGAATCCAGCCATTGACGCGACGCTTCAGGCGCGTTGCTTCGTCCTCCCCGTCGAACGATACGGGAGCCCTCCTCAACAGCGACTGGTCCACGCCTTCCATTGCGTTGACGTTCACCACGGCATAGGTCCGACCATCGATCAGGCTGGTGACCACGGGCACGGCTCCGCACACGGCGCAGACATGGAACCGCGCGGTCTTCGTGCCGAAGGAGTACTCGGAGACGCGAGACGCGTCCGCGAACTCGACGAGCAGTTCGCCGGTCGGGCACGAGGTCCACACGCCTCCGTGCTTGGCGCAGAAGGAGCAGGAACAGGCTCTGGCAGGAATCTCGACCGGCTCGGGCCGCCAGTCGAGCCGGAAGGTGACATTGCCGCAGTGACAGCTACCGCGAATGAGCATGTGAGCAAGTTCCCGCGTTTGCGATGTCTAACGACTGGGCATACATGCCGACCGGCTAGATGCCGCCCGTGGAGTGATTGAAGGTGTACTCCCCCAACACCCGTTCCTCCCCCGCCTCCACCGCGACCAGGCGCACGACCTCCCGGTGAGCGGGCAGGGTGCGCAGGTGTTCGATGCTCGGCGCCAGCACCACCTCTCCACTCGCAGCCTCGAAGGGGATATCCGCCAACCGGGTCTCGCCCTCGTACCTGACGATCGCATCCACGCGGCTCACGCCCTGGAGCGGCGCCTCCATCCGGCCGATCACGAGCTCGTCCCCGGGCGCCACGGAACAATTGACACTTCCGTTCCGGGGAATCCGGTACTCCCGCACCCGCACGCCGCGCAAGCGCAAGCGTTCGACGATGGCGGGCGTGATCACCGCGGATACTCGGCCCTCCGCAAAAACCCGCTTCACTCCACCCGCGAGCGCCTCCACTTCCGCCAGCCGCGCGCTGCATTCGCCGCAGCCGAGGTAATGCTGCTCGAGCGAAGCCTCGCGCGCTTCGTCCAGCTCGCCGAGCCAGTAGGCGACGAGCGTCCCGAAATCCGCGCAAGGCTCTTTCATCACCGCTTCGTCCCCATCACGCAGTCGCGCAGCCGTTCCAGCGCGCGGTGGCGGATCACCCGCACGTTGCCCGCGGTAAGCCCGAGGGCGGCGCCCACCTGCTCCGCGGGCTCGTCCTCGTAGAAGGAAAGGAGCACGACGCTTCGCTCGCGCTCCGACAGCCGCTCGAGGCAGGCGGCCACCTTCGCCTCGTCCAGCCGGGGCGCGGGGGCGATGTCGGCGATCGCGAGGTCCTCGCCGAACTGCTCCAGCAGCGCCTCCCGCCGCTTGGCGCCGCGGCGGATCTCCCGCGTCACCATGCGGCAGGCTCCGAAGACGAACGACACCACGCGCTCGGGCTCGCGCAATTCGCCGGCGCGGAGCTTCTCGATCGTCATGAGGAGCACCTGTTGCGTAAGGTCGTCGGCGGCGGCGTCGTCGCGCAGGTGGCGGCGGCCGTAGAGGCGCACGCGGGGCGCGAGGCGGCGGTAGAACTCGGCCTCGGCCTCGGCGTCGATGCGCGACCCGGCCGCGGCGATGCGCCGGGCGAGCGCCGCTTCCGGTTCCGCGTGGGTGCTGCTGTCCATTCGGCCATCTTAGCGGCCCTTTCCCGGAGGATGTGTAACGGCCCGGCGCCTCGTTACACATCCCGGGGGTCAACCCCCCAGGAGGCCCCGTGATCACCAACACGCAATCCGGCACCAACATCCAGGAAATCGCCCCGCGCATCTACCGCATCAACACCCCGGTGGACATCCCGGGCAGCGAGTTCAGCTTCAACCAGTACCTCGTCGCCGCGGACCGGCCGCTGCTCTTCCACACGGGGCCGCGCAAGCTCTTCCCCCTCGTGAGCGAGGCCATCGCCCGGGTGATGCCGCTCGAGCGGCTGCGCTTCGTGGGCTTCTCGCATTTCGAGGCCGACGAGTGCGGGTCGCTCCCGGATTTCCTCGCGGTGGCCCCCGAGGCGGAGCCCGTGAGCAGCGCCATCGCCAAGATGGTCTCCGTGGACGACCTCTCGCCGCGTCCGGCGCGGGCCCTGGCCGATGGGGAAGTGCTCGACCTCGGCAGCCACCGCGTGCGCTGGCACGACACGCCGCACGTGCCCCACGGGTGGGAGAGCGGCCTCATGATGGAGACCGAAACGGGGACGCTCCTCTGCGGCGACCTCTTCACGCAGCCCGGGAAGGGCAGGCTCGCGCTCACCACCGGCGACATCCTCGGCCCCAGCGAGGCGATGCGGAAGCAACTGGACTACTTCGCCCATTCGCCGTGGACGCGCGCCACCCTCGAGCGCCTGGCCGCGGAGAAGCCGAAGGTCCTCGCCTGCATGCACGGCAGCGCGTGGCAGGGCGACGGGGCCT
>CALFYR010000128.1 GCA_937954195.1 uncultured Dehalococcoidia bacterium | reverse complement strand
GATGCCGTCGTTCATTCGTTCCACCTTAGCGCACCCGGCCGTTTGGCTATCCCGAACGCCACCACACAGCTAGACTGTCTAGACAGTCTAGACGGAGACGCCTATGCCAGAACGCAAATCGACCTGGCAGCTCCAGGAAGCGAAGAACAAGCTGAGCGAAGTCATTCGGCGCGCCAGGGAAGAGGGCCCCCAGACGATTACGGTCCGAGGGGAGCCTGTTGTGATGGTCACCCCTTGCGAGCCGAAGGGCCAACGACCCGAATCGCATGCCGAATTTTTCCGGCGCATCGCCGAACCGCTCCGGAACTCGGACCACGAGCCTGATGCCGACTTCGAGCGAGGGCGTGAGGAACGGCCGCGGCCCGGCGTGGACCTCGGATGAGCGGATTTCTCCTCGATACCGTCACCATCTCCGAGTTGCGGAGGCCCGAGCTGAACCGCCCCGTGGAGGTATGGCTCGAACGCAACGCAGGCGCCGACCTCTACCTGAGCGTGATGACGCTGGGTGAACTGCGAAAAGGAATCGCCAGACTCGATGCCGGAACACGACGAACCGATCTCGAGTACTGGTTCGGCCAGATTCGGGTGCGCTACGCCGAGTTCACGCTCGACATCGATGCGGATGTCGCCATGCGCTGGGGGGCATTGCTGTCTTCATACAAGCGAACGGCTCGACAGGAACCAACGGTAGATGCACTCATCGCCGCCACCGCCCTTGTCCACAACCTGACCATCGTCACTCGGAACGTCCGTAACTTCGAAGAGTTCGGAGTGGCGACCGTGAACCCCTGGGAGGGAGAACCATGAGCGATACCCCGCAATCCACACCCCCGCCGCCGGAGCCGCCACGGCCATCAGCAGCGATTCCACCCCAGGGCGCACCGCACCAGCCGCAACAAGCCTGGTATAGCGGGCCCTACCCCGTCCCGGGCGCCCGAGAAGGAACCTGGAGCCTCATCTGGCGAACCGCGACCAAGGCGACCGTGGCGGGCGGATGCTTCGGCCTGTCGCTCATCCTGTTCCTCGCGCTCCCGGGCCTGATCTTCGTCGCCGCCATCGCCGCGTGCGCCGGGGATGTCGATGACGAAGGCACTGACTTCGTCTACGGCGACGAGGGCAGCCCGAATCGCCTCCTTTCCATCCCGGTCCAGGGGGTCATCCTCGGTGAGGAGCCGGATGAGACGAGCATCTTCGGCAGTCCCGGCGTCGTTTACGGGTACGAGATCAAGGAAAAGCTCGCCGAGGCCGCGAAAGACGACGACATCGACGGTGTGATCCTTGAGTTCGAAACCCCGGGAGGCACGATCTTCGGTTCGCGCGCCATCTTCGATGGGATCAGGGAGTACCAGGAAGCCACCGGGAAGCCGGTACTCGCCTTCGTCGCCGGCCTCTCGGCCTCGGGAGGCATGTACGGCATGGCCCCCGCTGATCTCATCCTCGCCGACCATGGCAGCTTGCTGGGCAGCATCGGCGTAACCATGGGCGCGTTCGAATACTGGGACGGGCTCATCGCCACGGAGGGCGGAATCCTTGGTGGCGGAGTGACCACCAGCGGCGGCATCGAATTCCAGCCGATAACCGCCGGCCGCAGCAAAGACGTCGGTGCGCCGTACCGCCGGTTGACCGAGCAGGAGCGCGCCACGCTCCAGCAATCGGTCGATGACCTGTACGACGACTTCGTCGCGCTGGTCTCCGAGACTCGGGACATCCCGGAGGGGACGATTCGCACCGAAATCGGGGCGATGGTGTACGCCAACAAGCAGGCCGAAGAGCTCGGGCTGATCGATGGGACCGCGAACCGCCAGGACGCCTATGAACGTGCGGCCGACCTTGCGGGCCTTTCCGATAGCACCTGGCAGGTCGTGCGCGATTCCGGCGACATTTCGCTTTTCGGGGGACTGCTCGGGAAGTCTGAGCCCGAACCCGCCGATGCGTCCGAACGCTCCGGGATCTGCTTCCCTGCGCATACGGCCCTGGCCTACTACGGAGACCCGTTCGCGCTCTGCGCGGGTCGCTAAGCCAACACTCGGCCCCACGGAACGGAGGGACTCCCCAGCGGGAGTCCCTTCTGGCTAGCCGACCTGCAGGACCACCTTGCCGAAATTCGCGTTGCTGGCCATGTATTCCT
>CALFYR010000127.1 GCA_937954195.1 uncultured Dehalococcoidia bacterium | reverse complement strand
GTGGCCGCGACAATCGCCACGCAGGCGATGGCCAGCCACATCGGTGGGCGCAGTTCCGCCGGCGTATCGCGGAAGGCGATAATCGCCCCCACCACCAGGGCAAACCCCCCGACACCGCCAAGTATCCCTCCCGGCAAGAACAGCTCCAGTGAGATCAACCCAAGTCCCAGCCCGATGAGGATGAGCCCAACCACGTCCACCGGCAGCAGGCCGAAGCCGAGGAACCCGAGCACCATCGAAATCGCTCCGCCAACCCCGGGGAGGATGAGCCCCGGAGAACTCAACTCGATGATGAGCCCCAGGAACCCCAGCGAAATCAGCAACGATGCAATCGTCGGATCAGCCAGGAAGTCCAGGATGTTCTCCCAGAGCGTCATTTCCACATCGACCCGGTCGGCCGTGGTCAGGCCGGTCAGCGTGGCCGTGATGCCGGGCTTCAGCTCAATCTCTCGCCCTTCCGCCTGCTCGAGCAGGTGATCCACATCGTTCGCCACGAAATCCACGACGTTTAGCTCGACCGCCTCGGTCTGGTTCACCGCCACCGCGTCCCGGACCGCGTCTTCGGCCCAATCGGCATTCCTGCCACGAAGTTCCGCAATCCCGCGGATAAACGCGACCGCGTCGTTCTCGATCTTCCGCCCCAGCGCGCCTTCGATGTCGCTGCCATCGGAGTTAATGGCGGAAGCCGCCCCGATCGAGGTGTTTGGCGCCATCGCGGCGATATGCCCGGCCATGGTGATAAACGTCCCCGCGCTCGCCGCCCGCGAACCCAGCGGATACACGTACACGAACACCGGCACATCGGCCCGTTCGATGCGCTGGACGATGTCCCGCATCGAATCGTTCAGGCCGCCCGGCGTATCGAGCGCGAGCACCGCCGCGCGGGCGTTCGAATCCTCCGCGTCGCTCAGCGTCCGGTCGATGTACCGCTCCATGATCGGCCCAACCACGCCATCCACCTTGATGACATGGACCGCGCCCTCATCCGCCTCAGCGCTACACGCAGCGGCCACCCCCGCAAGGATGGCGAGGACCGCAACCATTCGCCGGACAATGTGGTGACGCATCGCCTTCGAGTATAGAGCGGTTGGGGAAGCGCGTGGCACCGAAAGGTAAACTGGGAGGTGCCGATATCCTGTTTAGCTAGCGTTATACGACTCCCAGCGTGCTCCGTCCTAATCCAGTTCCCGGATTGCCGGATAGAGCGCGGCCACGTCCGCGTAGTACGTCCAGAACTTCCTGATGCGCTCGCCGTCGTGTTCGATGACGGAACAACCGTGCTGCGATACCGGCTGTCCATGGAGTGGTTCCGCGGTGAGGTGCCAGCGCAGCACCGCCCGATCCCCCAGCGCGAGCACCTCCTCGATGTCGCGATGGAGTCCCGGCAAACTCGCCCACCAGGCTGGGAGTGCATCCCTCGCGACCGAAAGCGGCAGCGCCTTCGCCCGACCGGCGAAGTGATCGAGCAGAGGATCGGCGTAGCAGGCCAACTGCTTCTCGATGTCACGCTCGTTCTCTGCGTCATAGGCGGTGCGGATGAGCCGCTCGCCGACCACTTCATACCTTGCGCGCTCGTTCTCGGGTACCGGGGGCGCCACCCGCGCCGCGCTCGCCGTTCCGGGCTCGCGCACTTCGCCCGAAAGCTGTCGGTTCATCTCTCCCTGGTCAGCGAAGAGGCGCAGCACCTGAACTTTCTCGCCGTCGTGCTCCGCGATTGCTACCCCGTGGAACTCGACCCGGTTCCCTGTTGCGGGCAACCCGAAGACTTCCCCGTTGTGGTCGAACGCCACGGTGTACTGTGCTGTCACCCGGTTGTCGGTTGCGTCGATCCACTGAACGTCGCGATGGCTGTCACCATAAATGGTTGGCGTATGCTGCTTCTCCCAGTCGCGTATGACCTCGGGCTTGCCGGCGTAGAAGACCTCGCCGTTCAGGTAGATCGCCATCTCGGGCGCATAGACCGAGTACATCCGGTCGTAGTCTTGGCTGTTCTCGCCCGCGACCAACTCCTGGAAGAGTCCGATCCCGTTTTCACGTTTGGTGGTCATGTGTTCTTCACTCCTCCTCCTCATCGTTCGACACCACCATCGGCCCCGACAACTGCTTGTGGTACACGATCAGTCCGTCGCGGATAGTCATGAAGTCGGCGCCATCCATGCGCACGCGCGAACCGGCCGGGATGCCGGGCATCTCGACGACGGTCGTGGCCCAGAACGACCAGCCCGCAGCGGCGGTTTCGCCGTCAACGGCAAGGTCGCGAAGCACCGCGTGGCGGTTGCGCATCCAGCTACCGACACGTTCCAGTTCCTTCAGCATGCGCGCCTTGCCTTCGAGGCGGCGGCCCCTGGGAAACGCGGCCGACGCTCCGTAGTCCATGACGATGTTCTCAGCCCAAAGATCGGTGAAGCGGTCCGAGCCATACGAATCGGGGGTTCCGTCGTCATAGAGCTCGTAGAAGCGTTCGACAACCTGTCGCGGGGTTAGGTCAGGCATTGGTCGTTCCTCCCCGATCCGGGAGCGTCCACTCGAACGATTCCGCGATCGCAGCATGCTGGCTGAGGGCACGCACGAGTTCCTTCCCGTCGGCGTCTCGCACGATCGTTTCGACAACGGATTCGCTCCGGCCACGACGGATCCAGCGCGCTTCGGCCGTTACGTGGTCCGACGTCGATGGCCGGAGGTGGTGGATGGTGCGCACCGTGACCGCAAGCGGAGCGGAGATCGTCCTTGGTGCCGATCCGGGCTCGGTTGCGAGCAATCCAGCGGCGAGCGACGCGAACGTTTCGAACACCTCGCCGATCCACACCCGCGATCCGACCTGCCTGCAGAGCACCGGCCCCGAGGACCGGATCTCCGCCCGGTCGGCCTCCCAGGCCACGACTTCGACGCCAAGCGCGTCTGGGAGGGCGCCGAAATGCGACCAGAACTCCCTGATGAACTCGAGCCTCTCCTCGTTCGACGGCTGGCCGCGTGGCTTCGCCGCCGGCGCCCCGCTCACGCCATGAACTCCGCGAAGGCATGCTGATCCACCGGCACCGTCTCACCCTCAATCACGAGGCCGTCCTTGAGACTGTAGCGGTACATCTGGTAGTTGTCGTACGTGCGGCCGTCCGGACGGGAGCCGCTG
>CALFYR010000126.1 GCA_937954195.1 uncultured Dehalococcoidia bacterium | reverse complement strand
CTTCGAAAGGGGCTGAAACTCTCACAGACCTGACCTCCTCCGTTCTTCGATCATCTGGACGAGTTGCTGGGCCTCCTCGTCTGTAATGCCGCCATCGCCCTCGCGCCGTGCAAGGAAGAACGCGAGCTCCTGCTTCGACGGGCTCGCCCCGCGAATCTCAAACTCCACGCTCTTCCGGGACTGAAACGCCAACTCGCCGAGTTCCTTTCGGTCGAGCTCGAGTTCGCTCGCCAGCGCGTCCAACACATCGCCCAAGGGCGGCTGCTTCGTTCCCCGCTCCAGCTCCGATAGGTAAGGGATCGATATCCCGGTCGCGTCGGATAGCGCAGCGAGCGTCTGCCGACGCTCCTTCCTCCGTTTCCGGATGGCATTGGCGAAGTCGTTATATTGGGTCATGCGCCTACTCCGGTTCGTGCTTTCTGCATGGTAGCAGAATTCCTACGTCAAGGCTACCACGCTTGTGTCACCAACAGCGAGCCATTTCGGGTGGCGGGACTCACGAACCGTCGCCCTTCCGCTAAACTCCCCGCCATGCAGAGCGAGGAGCGCCTCCGCGCCGTCGAACGGGCGACCGATGTGCCGCTGCTTATCCTCGCCCTGGCGATGGTGCCACTCCTCATCGCCCCGCTCGCGCTCGACCTGAGCGACGAGGTCGAGGCCGCGGTCCTCGCTGCCGATTGGCTCATCTGGGCCGCCTTCGCCGCCGACTTCGGCGTGAAGCTCGCCGTTGCGCCGCGCCGGCTCAACTACGTCGCCACGCACCCGTTCGAAGCCGCGATGGTGGTGCTGCCGTTCCTCCGGCCGCTTCGCGCTGCCCGCCTGCTGCGGTTCGTGCGCGTGGCCACGGTTCTCGGCCTCAACGTCGAAATCCTCCGCGAGATCGGCAACAACAAGGGTGCCCGGCTCATCGTAGGCTCGGTCCTGGCGTGCCTTGTCTTCGGCGCCATCGGGGCGTTCCTGGCCGAACGCGGCGAAGAAGGCGCGAACATCACGTCTTTCGGCGATGCCCTCTGGTGGTCCGTCACCACCATGACGACCGTCGGCTACGGCGACCGCTTCCCGACGACGCCCGAAGGCCGCGGGATCGCCGCCGTCCTGATGGTGTTCGGCATCGCCGCGCTCAGCGCCATGACCGCCACCATCGCCGCCCTCCTGGTGCGCGAAGACGTCGAAGACGGGCCTACGAACGCGGACATCCTCGCCGAACTACAGGAGCTCCGGCGCGAACTGGCGGAGCTCCGAGCGAAGGACGAATAGCGGTTCCCGTTTTCAACCCCGTTCGTTTCTGCCATACTCCCCGCCTGATCTCGCGCCCCCAGGAGCGGTTCCCCTATGGTTACTGGCCTCATTCGCAAGGCGAAGGAGAAGTTCGCCGCCGCCCAGGAGGAGAAGCGGAAACAATCCGCGCAGCGCGAAGCGTATTCGGTCGCGATCGCCCGGCTGGCCCAGCCCGGCGCCGATGTCGAAGCGGTGTTGAGTTCGTTACCCGATGCCTCCGCGTTCAAAGGACAGGACCTCTACCAGGTCCACACGCGCGCCTTCGTCGCCATGGCCGAAGCCATGCTCGAGGACGACATTTTCGACCTGGACGAAGAACGCAACCTGGTCGCCGCCGGCAACGCGCTCGGCATCACCGATGAGCGCATGCAGAACGAGTTCAGCGAACTGACTGGCCGGATGGTCGTGGCACGTGTGAACGACGGCCGCCTGCCGGTGCTCGCCGAGACCCGCCTGCCGCTGAAAGCCGGCGAAGTAGCGCACATCGCCACCGACGCCACGCTGATGAAGTGGAACCCAGTACGCCAGTATCAGAGCGGGAGCGGCGGCTTCTCGTTCCGGGTCGCGAAGGGCGTGTACTACCACACCGGCCGGACCCGGGGCCGAAGCGTCGTCGTCGGTGAGGAACTCGCAGTCGCGGACCAGGGCGCCCTCACGGTGACATCTCACCGGGCCGTGTTCAGCGGCACGAAGAAAGCGCTCCAGTTCGAATACAAGAACCTGCTCGATATCGAGGTCTTCAGCGACGGCATCAAGCTGGCAGTCTCGAACCGGCAGAATCCCTCGCTGATGAAGCTGAACGTGAGCGGCGACGTCGTCGCGGCGGTCATCAATGCGGCCGCCCAGCGGCTGTAAGGAGCGATTTTATGCTGCGGATCCTCTCGGGCATCCTTGCCCTCGCCCTCACCGCCGCCAGCTGCGCCACCGAAGAAGCGCCACAGTCCTTCGCGGACCTCCCATCGGCGACGGCCACAACCGCTGACGACCCCGTACCGACGCCAACCGAAGCGCCCGAAACGACTGCCACGGCCGCGCCAGGCGGCGCCGGCGGAGGCGAAGCGACGCAGCCGGCAGCGACGGCCACAACCCGACCCCAGGCCATCGCTAACACGCCCGCACCAACCGCAACCAACCCGCCTGCGCCAACGGCCACGAACCCGCCGCCACCCACCAACACCCCGGTCCCGCCGACGAACACACCTCCGCCACCGCCTCCGCCCACACCGACGCCGGTCCCGCAGCCAGTCGCCCAGAACTGCCACTCGAGCTACCCCACCGTGTGCATCCCGCCGCCACCGCCCGACCTGGACTGCGGCGATATCCCCTTCCGCCGCTTCACCGTCGTCGGCTCCGACCCCCACCGCTTCGATGGCGACAACGACGGCGTCGGGTGCGAAAGCTAATGGCAAGGATGTTGTTCTTGGTTCCGCTGATGGTGCTGGCCGCCAGCTGTTCCGAGAACTCAAATGTGCCTCCGTTGGAGACGCGGATCGCGAGGCTTGAGGCAACCGTTGATGCCATACCTACCGCGGCATGGAGCTCGCCTGCCGCGGACCCGACGGTCGATCCGCTGTTTTGTGAGAGAGTCGCCGACTGGCGAAGGCCCGCCAATGACGCGACTTCGGTGGAGGACTTCGGCGAACTTCGTGATGCGGCAACCCCGGCTCTCGCAGTTGTGATACCACCAGGCGGAGACCAGAGTGAAGCCGCCCTGGCCGCATTGATCGAAGAATGGAATCGCACCCTCGAGGCGCTTGCCGTCCAGGTCACGTTCGTGGAGGCACTCACGGACAGCGACGCGAGTTCCGACGCACGTAGGGCCGAGGTGCACCGGATGGTGGACTTAAACAACGAACTTCGTTCACTGGCGAGGCAGATCGCGTCGTCAATGGAGGCCGTATGCGGACTTGCGTTCGACGAGTAACGTTGCTCCG
>CALFYR010000125.1 GCA_937954195.1 uncultured Dehalococcoidia bacterium | reverse complement strand
CCCGCCGAGGCCCACGATCGCCTGGTCGGCGTCGCCGTGCCCGTAGAACTCGAAGCGCTCGCGGTAGAGGTTCACCATCTGCGCGACGTGTTCGATGTTCCAGAAGATGTGGTTGTGGAAGAACCCATCGCCAAAGTAGGCCGCCTGTTCGGCGATCTGTGGGCTGCGGATGCTGCCGTGCCAGACGAACGGCGGGATGCCATCGAGTGGGCGCGGGGTGGCCGTGAAGTTCCGCAGGGGCGTTCGGTGCTTGCCTTCCCAGTTCACGACATCTTCGCGCCAGAGACGGTGGAGCAACGCGTAGTTCTCGTACGCGAGCTCGATGCCATCGCGCATGTCCTTGCCGAACCAGGGGTAGACCGGCGCCGTGTTCCCGCGGCCCATCATGAGGTCGACGCGGCCGCCAGCGAGGTGCTGGAGCATGGCGTAGTCCTCGGCGATCTTCACGGGATCGTTGGTGGTGATGAGGGTGGTCGCGGTAGAGAGGATGATGCGCTTCGTCTGCGCGGCGATGAAGCCGAGCATGGTGGTCGGGGACGACGGGACGAAGGGCGGGTTGTGGTGTTCGCCCGTGGCGAAGACATCGAGCCCGACTTCTTCGGCCTTGAGGGCAATGGCGACCATCGCCTGGATGCGCTCCGCCTCGGTGGGGGTGCGCCCGGTGGTGGGGTCCCGGGTGACGTCGCCGACGGTAAATACTCCGTACTGCATGGTGTGGCTCCTTGCGTACATTGTTGCACATGCAACAACTTTGTCAATACCTTGCGGGCCGCGCTGGAGTGGCCTAGGGTTCGCCGCCAATGAAGAAGGTACTGGTTGCAGGGGCATCGGGTCTCGTGGGGCAGGCCGCGTTGCGGCACTTTGCTTCGAAGCCCGGCTGGTCGGCTGTTGGCATTTCGCGGAGGCCGCCGATTGGTGTGCGGGGTGTGGAGTTTCTCCGGGTGGACCTGACGGATGCCGATTCATGCAGGCGGGCGGTGGAGGGGCTGGGAGACACAACGCACGTCGTGTACGCCGCACTGTTCGAGAAACCCGGGCTGTTCCAGGGCTGGATCGAAGAGGAGCAGATCGAGCGGAATGGGCGGATGCTGCGAAACCTGTTCGAGCCGTTGCTGGAGGTTGCGCCGCTGGAGCACGTCTCGCTGCTGCACGGGACGAAGGCGTACGGAATCCATCACCCGGCGATTGGGCCGCGCGGAGTGAGGAACCCGCTTCGGGAGCGCGAGCCGCGGGCCGAACACCCGAACTTCTACTTCGTGCAGGAGGATTACCTGCGGGCGAAGCAGCGAACGGTGAACTTCGGGCTGACGGTGTTTCGGCCGACGGTGATCTATGGCGACGCCTGGGGCGCGAACATGAACCCCATCCCGGTGATCGGGGCGTATGCAGCGCTGCAGAAGGAACGCGGCGAGCCGCTGTACTTCCCGGGACGGACCGGCGAGCCCGTATTGCGGGAGGCGGTGGACGCGGACCTGGTTGCTAGTGCGCTGGGCTGGGCGGCGGAGTCGGGGGCGGCGCGAGGTGGGACCTACAACCTGACGAACGGTGATGTGTACCTCTGGTCGAATGTTTGGCCCGCGATTGCGGACGCCATGGGAATGCAGGCGGGTGAGCCGCGACCACTCCGGCTGGCCGAGGAGCTCCCAGCGCGACAGGACGAGTGGGCGGCGCTGGTGCAGAGGCGCGGTTTGAACGCTCCCGAGGACTTGCTGGAGTTCGTCGGTGCGAATTCGCTGGTGTACACGGACATGCTGCTTGCCGGCGCCGCACTGGCGGCAAACCCGGTGCTCAACAGCACGATTGCCGCGCGGCAGGCGGGCTTTCACGACTGCATGGATAGCGAGGACATGTTCCGGAAGTGGTTCGGCAAGCTGCGTGCCGACGGTGTGCTGCCCTGACAGTGCCCTTGCCCGCCTGTGGGGTATCGTTAGGGCATGGCAGCTGTGAAAGGGATCGGCCTGAGCCTGGCGCTGTTCGCGTTCGCGTTCGGCCTGCACATCGTGGGCGGCGCGCTGGAATGGGCGTGGCTGTTCGGGTTCGCCGTGGCACTCATCTTCCTGGTCGCGACCGGGTTCCCCGCGTTCGCGTTGTGGATTGCGGGGCTCAAGTACCCGGGTGGCGAGCTGGCGCGGAAGACCTACGTGGTGAGCACGGTGATCGCGATGGGGCTGACGCTCGGCACGTTGTGGGCGGCAAACGACCGCTCGTTCGGGGCGCTCACGTTCATCTTGACGCCGATCCTGGTCGCGGTCGTGAGTTCGCTGCTGCTGGTGATCAAGGCGTGGACCGAGGGCGAGTTCGCGCGGGAGCCGGCCGCCTGAGCTAGTGGCGCAGGCGCGGATCCCAGATGTCGCGCAGGGAGTCGCCGAGCAGGTTCGCGCCGAGGACGACAAGACTAATCATCAGGCCCGGGAAGACGACGACGTGCCAGTAGCCGGTGCGGGCGATCGAGAGGTTGCTGCCGCTCATATCGCGTCCCCAGGAGGCTTCTTCGACGCCGAGGCCGAGGAACGCGAGCGCGGACTCCGCGAGGATGGCGGCACCGACCGCGCCACTCATGATGACGATCACGAGGGGCAGGACGTTCGGGGTGACGTGGCGCAGGAAGATGCGCCATTCGGAGCAGCCGACGGAGCGGGCTGCTTCGACGTACGTGGAACGTGATTCGATGATGGTTTGGCCGCGGAGCACGCGGTTGCCGCCGAACAGCGCGCCAATGGCGATCGCGACGATGATGGGCTTCATGCCGGGGCCGAGGGCGGCACGGAGCATGAAGTAGAGGACGAGCGACGGGAAGGCCGCGAAGGCCTCGCCGGAGCGCTGGACGAGATAGTCGACCCAGCGGCCGTAATAGCCTGCGAGTATACCGAGGAACGAGCCGATCGACGCCCCGATGAAGATTGCGGCCGAGGAGATGATGAGCGAGACGCGTGCCCCCGCGATGATCCGGCTGAGAATGTCCTGGCCGTTCTGGTTGAGTCCCATGGGGTGCTGGAGCGACGGACCATCGAGCGGGGTACCGACGCGGAGTTCGTTCGGGCCGTACGGGGTAATCCACGGACCGAACACCCCGAGGAAGACGAACATGACGAGGACGAGGAACCCGAAGACGCCGGTAGGGTGCTGGCGGGCGACGCGCCCGAGCCGCTGGAGGCGCGAGCGCTCGCGCGGCATGTAGGCAAGGTCTAACGGTTGGGCAGCTGCTTGCGTCGCCATTATGTGTACTTCACCCGGGGATCGATGAGGGCGTAGGAGAGATCGACGATGAGGTTGATCCCCATGACTACTATGGCGGTGTAGAGCACCAGGAACTGGACAACCGGGTAGTCGTTGGTGATGGACGACGCCAGGAAGAACTGGCCGAGGCCGTTGATAGAGAAGATCTGCTCAAGGATGAGCGAGCCGAAGAAGAGCGCGGCGATTTGCGCGCCGATGAGGGTGACTAGCGGGATGAGCGCGTTTCGGAGCCCGTGTTTGATGACGACGTTGCGCCCGGCGAGGCCCTTCGCTCGTGCTGTGCGCATGTAGTCCTGGCGGAAGACTTCGAGGAGGGTGGAGCGGCAGAGGCGCATCATCGCGGCCGCCGTGCCGACGCCGAGGAGGAGCGTGGGCGGCACGTAGAGGCGCAGGTTGGTCCACGGGTCTTCGAAGATGGAGACGTGGCCACCGGCGGGCGGAGCGTAGTTCCACCAGATCGATGGTAAGACGATGAGCAGGATGAGTAAGAAGAAGTCCGGGATGGATTGGCCGAACACCGCGAAGACACGGAACCCGTAGTCCACCGGTGTGTCCTGTTTGACGGCGGTTATGACGCCGAAGAAGACGCCGAAGATGGTACTGAACAGGATGGACATGACCAGGATCTGGATGTTGACCGGCAGCCTGCGCTGGATTTCATCCCACACGGGCTGCCGGCTCCGGAACGTCTGGCCCATATCGCCCTGGACAACGTCGCCGATCCATACGACGAACTGCTCAAGGACGGGCTTATCGATGCCGAGTTCCCTGCGAATTTCTGCCTCTTGCTCGGCGGTGGTGTTCTGATTGACGTAGAGCAGCGCCGGGTCGACCGCGAAAGGCAGCCGGAGCGTGAAGAACGTCAGGATAGAAACCACCACGATGATAAGTGGCAGGTAGGCGAGCCTGCGCATCGCATACTGTCGCATGAACGGCCTCTTACGCTTTGTCGATCCAGAACTTCCCGTTGAAGAGGCCGTAGCTCCCGCGACCGGTCACTCGTCCCTTCACGAAGCCCCAGGTCGCAGTATTGGTGATGGCGATGAACGTGGGTATGAACGGCGCCCCATTCGTCCATGCGAGTCGCTGGAGGTCCTGGACGGCGGCGCGGCGTTCTTCGTCATCGAGGATCTGCTTCTGGGCGAGGACGGCGGCATCGAGTTCATCGTTTTCGAAGCCGGCCCAGTTCGGGCGGCCGCCGATGGTCTTGCCGTAGGCGCCGATGTACGAGCTCGGGTCGTCGTA
>CALFYR010000124.1 GCA_937954195.1 uncultured Dehalococcoidia bacterium | reverse complement strand
GGTCCTGCGGGTTGTAGCACTCCGAACGGCGGTCGAGGGCTTCGGCAAAGGGCTGCAGCACCGCTTCGACGGTGAGTCGCGGCATGCCCGCGGTTTCGAAGTCGGTCTCCCGCAGGCGATCCCAGTTTTCATGGAAACGCGCGGCGAGCCGCTCGAGGTCCTTCATGCGGAGACCGAGCGCGAGGCCAAGCAGCAGCTCATCACGGATCGGCGAACGCTCGCTGAACAGTTCCTCTACGAACACCCGCCAGTGCTCGCGGAAGTCGATCACGCCTTCGACGTCGTCCAGCACTTCAAGTTCAGGCGGGAGGTCCGCTTCGAGCGGGTAGAGCGCGAGGATCTTGCGTGCGAACGAGTGCAGCGTCTGGATAGCCGCCGAATCCAGGTCCTGCACGGCAACTTCGCAGAGCGAGCGCTGCTCTTCGGAAAGTGACCCGAACTCGTCTTCGCGGCGGGCGGCGCGTTCGAGCTGCCGGCGGACCCGTTCCGCGAGTTCCGCGGCCGCCTTTTCGGTAAACGTGATCGCGGCGAGTGATTCGACACGTACCCCGCTGCGGATGAGTTCCACGATTCGGCCGACGAGAGCGGTGGTCTTCCCGGTCCCGGCCCCGGCCTCGACGAAGAGGGTTTCGCCGAGCGCCGACGTGATGAGCTCGCGGTCACGGGCATCAGGAAGCGCTGGCATCGGCGCCTCCCTTCTTCCCAAGCAAGCCATCCGAGAGTTCGACGAACTCCACGAGCGATTCATCGGCCTTCCACTGGTTCCAGAGTTCCAGGCGATGGCTGCTGGGACAGATTGAGTCGTAGGGACAGAACGCGCAGTTCTTCCACGTTTCGCGGTCTTCATCGCCCGGGACAGGCGGGAAGTGCCCCGACCGGATTGCGCGAAGGAACCGGGCGACTATCTCGCGGAATGCATCTTCAGTTGGCGCATCGAGGGCGACAGATGAGCGCTGGAAGTTCGCCCGCTCGCTCACGAACCAGTACTGGGCCGAAACCGGCGCGCCGCCGGCGAGCTCCTTCGCGGCGAGCGCATACACCGGGAGCTGAAGGTGCCTGCCCGCCCCCAGCTTGTCGAATGGATTGGGGTCGCCGAGGGACTTGTAGCGGGACGCACCACCCGTCTTGTAGTCGGTCACGATGACGGAGCCGTCCTGTCGGCGGTCGATCCGGTCGATGCGGCCACGGAAGGCGATCACGGTCTCGTCGTCCACACGGTAGCGGATCGCGGGGATCTGCCGGCTATCGGATCCGCGGTCCTTGTCGTCGAAGACGAGCTCGGCCGAATCGAAGCTAAAGCCAGTTTCGGCACGAAACGCATCGTCGTAGTCCAGGAAGCGGTCGAGGTCGCGCAGGATCCGTGCTCTCTGTGCTGTCCAGGCGAGTTCCCGGCCGGTGAGGCCCTTGCGTTCGGCGAGATTGCACTCTTCGTGCGCGATGGCGGCAAGGCGTTCGCGTTCAGCCGGGCTCCAGGGCGCCATCGGATCGAGCCGTCCCACCATCTCCTTGAAGAACCGCTCAAGGGCGTCGTGGACGATCGTGCCAAGGTCCTTCGCGGCGATGGTCTCGGCCTCTTCGGGCCGTTCGACTTCGCCCACGCGGAGGACGTAGCCGAGGTAGAAGCGGAAGGGGCAGGCGGCAAACGTTTCGAGGGCCGTGGGCGAGATGGGCGTTTCGATTGACGGCGGCGGGACGCGGTTTGCGCCAACGTAGCCGTTCCACTCGTCGAGCCGCCGGACATCTTCGCCGAGGAGGCGGTGCCGGCGCAGCCGCGAACGGCGGGCGCGGATGCCCTCACCCAGGCCACGGATCTCGCTGGCGAGGAAGTGGTGCTCTGGCCGGCCCGGGCCGGAGAGGCTCGCAAGGTCTCGCTCCTGAAGCGAAGCGGGGTGGTACTCCTTGAGGGCGCTTTCGACGGAGAACTCGACGCGGAACCATTCAGGCCGAGCCGGGTCGCGCATCGATTTCTCGAGTTCGGTCGCGTAGACGGGTGACCCCGCCAGGGCGCTGGCGGACTCGAGAAGCCAGCGGGAAGGCAGCGTGGTCTTCTGGTCGCGCAGGGCCGCGCGCGGCATGGAAAGCCGGGAACGTCCGCTGGAAGCGAGAGCGGCGAGGAAGGCGCGGCGCTCATCGATGCGCCGTTCGAGGCGGGAGGGGATTGCGCCACTGGAGGCGCGCTCGGCCTCGGTCAGGAGCGGATCCTCGGCGGCGCCGGCCGGATAGGCGCCTTCGACGAGGCCGATGATGAAGGTTGCGTCGAACTCCATCTCCGCGGCGGTTGAGACGGGCCCGACGAAGATGCCTTCGCCAAGCTTACCGGCGTGCCCGGACGAGGTGCTGAGGGCTTCCTGTAGCAGGGTAGCGAACTGGGCCCGCTCGAACCGGCCGCCGAACGCGGGCGGGAGATCCCCCTGGATGGCGACCATCGATTCAAGGAGCGACTTCACTTCGTTGCGCGCTTCGATCTCCTGTTCCGTGGCGTGCTCGTCGTGCTCGAAGTTGACCGCATTCTCTGGCAGAAACTTCTCGAGCCAGTCCAGCGCCTCCCTGGCGTGGTCGCCGGCGGAGGCGGTCCTCCCAACGGCCGTCGTTTCGGCGAGTTCGGTGATGAAGGCGGCGAGTTCGCGAGCGTGCCTGGCGCGGCGCCCGTAGTGTGATTCGGCGCCATCCTGCGTGGTGCTGCCGAACGCCTCCTGGTCGGCAGCCCACCCTTCGAGCCGGCGCTGCCATTGTTCGACGCCACGGACGACGCCCGCATCGCGCGAAATCTCGTCCCAGCGATGAGACGGGACCTCCTTGCCACGCCACCGAACCGGGGCGGCGGTCATCCAATCGGCGACAAGGTCGCGCCGAAACCCGGACGCGGCGGCGCGGTACAGCCCAAGGACGGCCCGGCCGGCGAGGGACTGAGCGATGGTCCGAATTGGTGGGCCGTTGTGGGGGATGCCGGCGACGCTGAGCACCTCGTGAACGAGTTGGCCGTAGGTATCGGCCTGGCCGTAAAGGATCGCGATCCGGTGGAAAGGCGTGCCCTCGGTTTCGGCGAGTCGGCATGCTTCGCGTACGGCGTCGCGGACCTCTTCCTCAGCATCTGGAAGGGAGGCTATGGAGTGCGCGTGAGGGATCGGCGGGCGCACCGGCGATTCCACGTCGCCGCCCAGCACCGAGGCGATTTCCTCGGTCCGGCGATCGGCCTCCGGATCGCCCGTGAGACCGATGATGGCAACGGCGGGGATCGACTGTGACGCGGATCGGAACAGGTCGGCCGCCGCGAGTGGAAGCTTCCGGGGGAGGTAGAACACGAGGGCGCCCGTCTCCCGGGCGACCTCGGGGCGGGCGCTGATGACCTGCGCTGCTTCGAGGAGCAGATCGGTCGCATCGAAGTAGCCGGCTGTCAGTGCGCGGGCGCGCCGGGCGATCCGAACTACGTCGGCCGGGCGCTCGCCCTGGGAGGCGATGCGGTCCAGCGCCTGGGAGGGTAGTTCGCGAAGTTCGGATGCAGCGAGAGCCAGGCGGCGCGCCGTCGCCGGGTGGTCGGCCACGCCCTGGAAGACACCGGGCTCTTCCCGGAGTGCGGTGCGGATTGCCTCCGCTTCGAGCCACGGCACGAGCGGACGTCTTCCGGACGCTGCCAGCGATGCGCCGCCGATGAGTTCGGCCAGGCGGGCGAGCACCTGAAAGCGCACGTTCACCAGTGACGTCGATGCGGCAACCGTCCTGCGGAGCGAGAGACCGACGTAGTTGTTCGGGACAACAACGGTGACCGGAGCGAGCGGATCGCTCTGCTTGAGTTCGGCGAGGACGTTCGCCAGCTCCGCCCGCGCAGGGGCACCGAATGGGACCAACCGAATCAAGCTGCTATCACCTCGCGCGGCCACATCCTAGCCCGGTGTGTCACGGCCCGCAGTGGGATAATGCGACACGAACGCGACAATTCGTGGCGAGTTTCAGACAACGGTGAGCAGGCGGTTCTTGAAGTCGAGCGTGAGCCGAGTGTCCCTGAAGAAATCGAGCCCGAGGAGCCCGTCGATTCCCAATGCTGGGGGCAGGGAGTGCAGACCGATTCGAAAGCTGCGGCGGGTGAGCCCGATGCAGTCGAGTTGCGGGACTTCGGCCAGGCCAATCCGCGTCGCACCGGAGACGCCATAGACCGTACGGGCGCCCGTCCTTTCCAGACCGATCTCGTTCGCGATCGATTCGTTGACCATCGTGAACTGGGCGCCGGTATCGACAAGCAGTCGGGCGAACGAGTCCCCGCCGGGGCCCTGAAAACGCGCGCGCATGATGACAAACCCGCCCGGCGCAAACGAGTAGCTCAAAGTATGGCAACCATGCCTTCGGGTACGGGAGGCCCAAGAAACTCGACGGCATACCGCTTCAAACGCCGGCGCATGATTTCGTCGTGGGCTGCCGCACGCGTGGCGCCGTGGAACACAACGCGTCCCCCGAGGATCTCGAGGTCGTCCGTCATGTCCGGATCGTCGATGACCACCCACTGACCATCGAAGCGGCGTTCGATCTCGGCCCAGGTCATGTACTCGTCCATGGAATCAGTCTAGCACCCGGCACTAGCGGCTGAGCTGTTCCATAGCGTATTCCATGTTTCGTTGCATGGAGGGCTTGATGTCCTCCCAGTGCGGATCGTGGCGCTTGCCCCGGCGGTGAAGCATCAGGTTGAAGCCGCTGATGATCGCGAACTTGTACACGGCGAGCGCCTTGAACCAGCCGATGTCGCCGATGTCGGCGCCGTAGGCGTCGCGGTACCACTGTTCGAGTTCGTCGCCGTGTGGCATGCGGCTCTGCTGCTCGTGAGCCCACGCCGACGGATCACTGAAGACGCACACCCAGCCGACATCGTTCAGCGTCGGCCCAATCCCGCACAGTTCCCAATCGATGACCGCGGAGAGCTTGCCCTGCGGGGAATACAGGACGTTCGACCACTGAAAGTCTCCGTGATAGATGGCGATCCGCGATTCGTGAGGGATCTTGTCGAGCAGCAGTTCCTTCACGCGCGGCTGGAGGGCGAGCAACTCCGGTTCGGCCGCTCGCTCGTAAAAGCGATCCCAGCGTTCGACATCGAACTGGTAGCCCCAGTAGTCGCCGAGGTACGGCGCCTTCGCCTGATCGACCTTGTGGATGCCGGCAAGCGCGACCATCGCATCGCGGGCCATGCCGCGAAGTTGCTCATCGCTGAAGCGCAGGGGGTAGTCGTTCTTCAGCGTGTCGCCTTCGAGCCGTGGCTGGACGAAGTAGGGCACGCCGAACCACCGTTCGTCATCGCCCGACCAGAGAATAGGAGCGTGGGGCACGTCCGTGTCCTTCAGCGCCTTTATCGCGGCGACCTGGCGGAGGACGTCGGCGGTCCCTTCGAGCTTGACGCCCGGGGGCGGGAGGCGGAGGAAGTAGTCCGTCTTCAGGCCATCCGAGAAGACCTCGAAGAAGTAGGAGAAGCCCGCGTGGCCGGGGCCTTTTTCTACCTCACCGATCGTGGCTCGCGGATCCTGGAGGTGTTCGCGGGCGAACGGTTCTAGCCGTCCGCGCAGCTCGTCGAGTTCCATTCCTCATCCCCTCGCCCCTCTCCACGCGCGTGGAGAGGGGAGTACACCGGTTCGCTACTGGACGCCGAAGTCCCAGCCATTGCCGGCCTTGAAGCTCTGCAGGATGCGCCGCGAAACGACCATCCGGTGGGACTCATCTGGGCCGTCGTAGATGCGGGCGGCGCGGGCGTTGCGGTACATAGCTTCGAGTGGCGTATCGCCGGAAACGCCGCGGGCGCCGTGGACCTGGATCGCGCGGTCGATGACGTCGTGCAGGATCTTCGCGCCGAAGAACTTGATGGCCGAGATCTCGACGCGGGCTTCATCGCCCTGGTCGATCTTCTTCGCGGCTGAGAGCGTGAGCGCGCGCGAAGCCTGGATTTCGACGTAGCTATCGGCGATCCAGTTCTGGACCGTCTGTTTTTCGGAAAGCGTGGAGCCGTAGACCTCTCGCTGGAGCGAGTATTCGACCATGAGTTCGAAGGCGCGCTGCATCTGACCGAGCCAACGCATGCAGTGGTGGATGCGGCCCGGGCCGAGGCGCTTCTGGGCGATCTTGAACCCGCCGCCCGCTTCGCCGAGGGTGTTCGTAACAGGGACGCGGACATCGGTGTAGCGGATTTCGCAGTGCGAACCTTCGGTTTCGCCCATGACCGGCACCGGACGAATGATCTCAAATCCCGGGGTGTCGGTCGGGACCACGATCTGGGTCATGCGGCGGTGCGGCGGCTCATCGAGTTCGCTCGCGCACATGACAATGGCGAACGTCGCGCCTTCGCCCTGGCTGGTGAACCACTTGTGACCGTTAATCACCCACTCGTCGCCATCGCGGCGGGCGGTCGTCTGGAGGTTCGTGGGGTCGGCGCCGGAGACTTCGGGCTCAGTCATGGAGTAGCAGGACCAGATGTCGCCGTTCACGAGCGGCTTCATGTACTTGTCCTGCAATTCCTTGGTTCCGAACTGCCAGAGGATCTCGGCGTTGCCGGAATCGGGCGCCTGGGAGCCGAAGGCGATGGGAGCGATCGGACTGCGGCCGAGGATTTCGTTCATGTACACGTACGGCATGAAGCCGATGCCCATACCGCCGGCTTCGGAGGGCAGGTGTGGAGCCCACATGCCCTGGGCCTTGGCCTTGGCCTGGATGCCCTTGATGGCTTCCCGGCCAGCCGCGCTCTGGCGGGGGTGGTTGTCGTGGAAGAACGCCTCGTTGGGGTAGATGTTCTCCGCCATGAAGGCTTTGACCCTCCCGCGGAGTTCTTCGATTTCTTCTTCGGTCAGCTTGCGGTCAGTCGCGTGCGCGTGCGTCATGGAATCCTCGCGTCGTTACGTAATGGGCGCTAATCGTGTAGCAGATCGTGCCCTGCACATGGCCGCCGGCCCGTTTCACGGCA
>CALFYR010000123.1 GCA_937954195.1 uncultured Dehalococcoidia bacterium | reverse complement strand
GCACGTACGTCTTCCGCTCCGCCCGCTCGATGCCGTCGAGCAGCGGCGTCTCCACCGGCCGGTCGTGGTCCATGAGGGGAATCTCCCGCCCGGCTTTGCGGCCTTTGTCCCTCGCCAGGTTCCGCACGATGGTGCAGAGCCAGGCGCTGAACGGCAGCCCGCGGTCTTCGTACCGGTTCAGGTTCGTCAACGCCCGGCGGTACGCTTCAGCCGTCAGGTCCTCCGCCCCCGCGTGATTCCCGGCAAGCGAATACGCGAACCGGTACACAGCCGGCTGCGTCCGGTCGTACAGCTCAGCGAACGCATCCGGCGATTCCTTCGCCTTCAGGATCAGCGCCGATTCATCCATTTCAGAGAGCCTAACGCCCCATTCGGGCGCCGGTAACGCCCCGTGCGCGTCAATCAAGGCTCGTTTCCGGGATTCCCCTGTGTGCACGAAGCATTAGACCGGCCGATAATTGCAATACAACTGCTCGATTTCTTGCAGCAACCGAAACCGGCCTGTAGCGTGCGCCGCGATACGCTCCGACCTACCGGGCGGAAAACACTTTGGGGAGGCCACCGTGGCCCAGTCGGTCTACTCGATCGATCCCTACGCCGAGGATGCGTCGCTCCAGCCGGCCCAAACGCCGCTCTGGCGCGAGGCCATGTTCCCCCTCGACTGGTTCGCCCTCCGCATGTCCCCGGTCTACTACGGCTGCAACATCCCCCACGGCGAAGGCGAGCAGGTCGTCGTCGTCCCCGGCTTCCTCGCGAGCGACATCTCTCTCACCGAACTCTTCCTCTGGCTTGGCCGCATTGGCTACAAGCCCTACTTCTCCGATATCGGCCGCAACGCCGATTGCCCCGACCACATCGCTACCCGCCTGCTCGATACCGTGAAGCGCGCCCACCACGAAACGGGACAGCGCGTCCGTCTCGTCGGCCATAGCCTGGGCGGCATGCTCAGCCGCAGCCTTGCCATGGACCATCCGGACGAAGTGAGCATGGTCATCTCCATGGGCTCGCCCTTCCGCGACGCCGTGAAGGCCCACCCGACGCTCATCGCCGCGGTCGCCGCCCTGCGCACCGAAATCGGTCGCGACTTCATCGCGAAGAATGTGAAACCGGCCTGCTTCAGCGGCCACTGCCTGTGTACCTTCACCAAGAACATGCTCGCCCCTTCGGGCTACGAGCAGGCCCACTTCGCCATCTACTCGAAGAACGACGGCGTCGTCGAATGGGAATCCTGCATTGAGGACGACCCCGAGTTGAACGACGAGGTCAATTGCACGCACCTGGGCATGGCCTTCCACCCGGGCGTCTACCGCGTGCTCGCCAACCGCCTCCGCCAGGCTCCCGAGGGGAACTAACACCAGGCGCCACCCGATTTGCCGCCTCGTCAAATCCTTCCCTATAGTCCACGCGCCACACCGGCACGGGAGTACGGACGTATGGGCAGGCTCGAAGGCAAGGTTGCGGTCATCACCGGAGGCGCGAGCGGCATGGGCGAAGCCACCGCCCGCATCTTCGTCCGCGAAGGCGCGCGCGTTGTCATCGGCGACGTCCAGCAGGACCTCGGCGAATCCGTCGCCACGTCCATCGGCCCCGAGTGCCGCTTCGTCAAAGCCGACGTCAGCAGTTCCGAAGATGTCCGCTCCCTGGTCCTCGCCGCCGTCGAGGGCTTCGGCCAGCTGGACATTATGTACAACAACGCGGGTATCGGAGGCGGCGAAGGCTCCATCATCGACTGCTCGGAGGAACAGTTCGACCGCATCATCGCGATCGACCTGAAAGGCGTCTGGCTCGGGATGAAGCACGCCCTGCCGCACCTCATCGCAGGTGGCGGTGGCTCCATCATCACCACCGCCTCGGTCTCCGCCATGATGGGCATGCCCGGCCAGGGGGCCTACGGCTCGGCCAAGGGCGGCGTCGTCCAGCTCACCCGCGTCTGCGCAATCGAAAACGCCGAAAAGGGTATCCGCGCGAACTGCATCTGCCCCGGCGGCACCCTCACGCCCATCCTCTACAACAATCCTTTCGGCGTGAAGGTCGAACCCGAACTGGTCGCCCGCGGGCTCGTTAACGCGCAGCCCATCCCCCGCGCAGGCCTCCCGGAAGACATCGCCAACGCCGCCCTCTGGCTCGCCAGCGACGAATCAAGCTTCGTCACCGGCCAGGCGATTGTCGTCGATGGCGGCTGGACAGCTTCGGCCCGCCAAAACTACCGCCGGCCGGTGGAGGGATAGCTATGGCGCGCGACGGCTACTACATCATCGATGGCGATTCCCATGTCCTCGAACCCCCGGACCTCTGGGACGAGTACCTCGAGCCGGAGTTCCGGCCACGCGCCATCCGAATCACCCGCAGTATCGCCGGCCGCGATGGCGAGCCTCGCGGTATCAAGCCCATGAACCCGCCCACCGGCGCGCAAGCCGCCAGCGAGGACCTCCGCAACCTCCCCGAGATGGCCCTCGAGCTCAAAGCACGCATGGCGGCCGATGAACACCTCATCATCGACCGCCAGATCATCATGAGCGGCGGGCTATCGGGCCTCGGGGGCGTTGATGTCCACCGCTCCGAACTCCCCTACATGACCTATCTCGACGGTGCTCCACTCGCCAGCTTCGATACCGCTGAGCGCATCAGGCTCTTCGACGAGAAAGGCATGGCTGGCGGCATCGTCTTCCCGACCATCGGCATCCTCTGGGACACCGATGACCCACGCCTCGCCGATGCCTACTGCCGCGCCTACAACCGCTGGTGCGAAGACTTCCGTGGCGCCGAGCACAACCGCATCTTCCCCATGGCTCATGTCGCCATGCACGACCCCGAACTTGCCCACGCCGAACTCAAGCGCTGCCTCAAGGCCGGGTTCCGTGGCATGTTCGTCGCCCCCGAACCGGTGAACGGCCGCAGCCCGGCCCACCCGGACTTCGACCCGCTCTGGCACGAACTCGAAGACGCGGGCCTCCCGGCCTGTATCCACGTCATCGTCCGCTTTAACCGCATCCTCGAAAACCCAACCCGCCACCACAACCTGCTTGTCGAACCGAGCCGCACGTTCGCATTCGCCATGGGCGCCACTTACCAGGTAATCCCGGCGATGGCGTCACTCGTCTTGAGCGGCCACTTCGACCGCTTCCCGAATCTCAAGTTGCTCTGTGTCGAAGCTGGCGCCGGCTGGGCGCCCTACATCGCTCACCGTTTGGATGAGAAATACGAAATGTTCGGCTACGCCGAGAAGACGAAGCTCGAACCAAGCGAGTACATGAAGAAGAACGTCTACTACGTGGTCGAACCGCGCGAGAAGAACATCGACTCCATGATGGACATCATCGGCGAACGCCAGTTCCTGTGGGGCTCCGACTACCCCCACATCGATTCGAGCGCCGACGCCCTCGATCAGATATTCGAAAGCACCGCCAACCTCACCGATGCCCGCCGCCGGATGATCCTGGGCGAAAACGCCAAAGCCCTCTATAACCTGTAAACGTAAAGAAGCCGGCTCAAACGAGCCGGCTCCCCACTCAGTCCTCAGTCCTAAGACCTCAGTCCTCGAAACTAGGCGGTCGCCTTTTCCTTCTTTGCCTTCGGGGCCGGGGCGGGCTGCATCGCCTCGAAGCCCTTCTTCATCATGTCCGCCATCGGGTTCGCGGCGGCCCAGCTCTTCGCGGCTTCAACGGCGGCCTGCGCCGTCGCCTTGTTCGCTTCCATCAGCTGCTGCACCACATCGCGGGCATCCGTGCTGGCGGCAAGCGCTTCCTGGTAGGCATTCTGGGTGAAGGCAAGGGCGCGGCCCTGGGCGGCGGTCGTCGCCTCGAGCACCGCGGTGTAGTACTGCGCGTAGTCGGTCGGCTCGCCGGCGAACTTCTTGCCAAGCTCCAGCGCCTCGCGCTGGCCCTTCACAACGTCGCTCGCGAGTTCCTTCGCGACCTTGATGCCGCGCTCGTTCGCCTTCTCGATCGCGTCCACGAAGATGTCGTAGTTGGCGATGAGGGTATCGAAGTACTTCTGGGCCTGTTCGTTAGCCATAGGGGGTTTTGGGTCCTTTCACTGGCGGCTCACCGCCATCTCTATGTGCAAAGTACACATAGCTGCAGGACTTGTCAACACTTTGCTGCTACATGCATAATGCACATACCAACGGAGGACCCATGCCACGTAAGCCCGCCAAAGAACAGACCGAAACCACCGAAGCCCAGGATGTGAAGCCTCGCCTTCACGGCGAAATGCTCTCCACCAGTCTCCTCGCGTTCCTGAAGGGCTGGAACGCCTACGGGTACGAGCTCACGCAGAAGCTCGCCGCCGCCGGCCTCCCCGAATCCGATAGCGGCACGGTCTACCGTACCCTCCGCCAGCTCGAACGCTCCGGCTTCGTCTCCTCCTTCTGGGATACCTCCGAAAGCGGCCCCGCCCGCCGCATGTACTCCCTCACGAAGGCAGGCGAGCTCTTCCTCAGCGGCTGGATCGATGTCCTGCAGAACTACCAGGCGATCCTCCAGAAAGCCGCCGAAGGACTCACCCCCCGCGCTAACGACACAGACGCGACCGCCGCGGGCTAGAATTCCCGCCTTACCACCGGAGGACCCCAATGGCTGAATCGAACACCACCCTGCCTGACCCCATGGCCATGTGGCGCGACTGGGTCGCCACCTCCGAGCGCCAGTGGAACAGCTTCCTCAATAACGCCATGGCCACCGATGAGTTCAGCCAGGCCATGGGCCGCTTCATGGATGTTTACCTCGGCCTCCAGAAGAACATGAACGAAGTCATGGGCCGCTACCTCCAGATGGCGAACGTCCCAACCCGCGGCGATGTCCTCTCCCTCGGCGAACGGCTCTCCAGCCTGGAAGAACGCCTCATCCGCATCGAGTCGATGCTCGCGAAACAGGCGACCTCGGCCCCGGCCGCGAAGTCCGAAGCGCCCGCCGCCGCCAAGCCGCGCCCTCCGCGCACCCGTAAACCGCAGAAAGCGTAACGGCGATTTCACGCATTCGTGATTTTCTCTTTCACACGCGCCTGCCACGCTGGTAGGCGGGTCACGGACACATGCCTCGCGAGGCGCTATGATCCGGCCCCTGTTTCCGAATGAGGGACACCACAATGACAGCTCCTGCCTCCGAAACCTCGATCGAACAGCGCGTCCGCGCCGAGGTCGAGCGCACCATCCAACGCAGCATCAAAGGCCTGGAGTACATCTCCACGGGCGACCCGGCCGTCGGACTCACCCCGAAGGATGTCATCCATCAACGCGGCACCCTGAAGCTCTACCACTACCACCCCCAGGCCGATGAGGTGTATCGCGTCCCGGTCCTGCTGGTCATGTCCCTCATCAGCAAGCCCTACATCCTGGACCTCACCCCCGGCCAGAGCCTGGTCGAGTTCCTCCTCAAACGGGGCTTCGATGTCTACATGATCGATTGGGGCATTCCGCGCCCTGAAGATGCCCGCCTCCGCTTCGAAGATTACGTCCTCGATTTCATCCCCGATTCCATCGCACGCGTCCTCGAGGATTGCGGCGAAGACGAGATCTCCATCGTCGGCTACTGCATGGGTGGCCAGCTC
>CALFYR010000122.1 GCA_937954195.1 uncultured Dehalococcoidia bacterium | reverse complement strand
CGGCTTCTTTTATCGATACCTGCTGGACTAGCTCCCTCCCGCAGCATCCTCTCTTCTGTGTGGCAGCCCCGCCCCACAGGCCGGGTTGCCGCCTTCCTCCCCCACACGTATCGTTCCGCCACTTCCCGGCGGAGGCGTCCCCATGGCCCGCGAAACCCTCGTACCCGAACAATTCGGCCCGCTCCAGGGCGTCCGCATCCTTTCAACCGGCTCCGTCATCGCCCAGCCCTTCGCTGCCTGCCTCGCCGCCCAGATGGGCGCCGAAGTCATCCAGGTTGAAAACCCGCGCGTCGAAGACACCTGGCGCACCATCGGCCTCAAGGTCCCTTCGAAGGATGGCTCCCGCGAAGTCGGCACCAGTTGGCTGCAAGAACGTCGCAACCAGTTCAACGTCACCCTCGATATGGGCGTTCCCACGGGCCGCGAGATGTTCCTGAAGCTCGCCGAACGCGCCGACATCTGGATGGAAAGCTCCAAGCCGGGCACCTACGACCGCTGGGGGCTCGATGACGCCACCGTCCGCGCCGCCAACCCCGCCCTCGTCATCTGCCACGTCTCCGGTTACGGCGCCTGGGGCGACCCTTCGTATCTCGGCCGCGCCAGCTACGACATGATTGGCCAGGCGTTCGGCGGTTCCATGTATCAGACCGGCTTCCCCGATCCCGAGCCCCCAACCCGCGCCGCCCCCTGGACCGCCGACTACATCACCGCGCTCTTCTGCCTCTCCTCCTCGCTGGCCGCCTACATCCACGCGAAGGAGACCGGGAAGGGCCAGGTCATAGACCTCGCGCAGTTCGAAGCCATCCACCAGGTCCTCGCCGGCACGATGGTCGAATGGTTCCACCTCGGAGTCGTGCGCGAGCGCAGTGGCAACAAGTCCCCGGCCTTCCAGCCCTACGACGTCTTCAAGGTGAGGGACGGCTCAGTCGTCATTGCCGCGCCCGCCGAGACCATCTTCGAAAAGGTGTGCGCCGTTCTCGGCCTCGATCCGAAAGACCCCTACTGGGCCAGCGCACGCACCGGCATCAACGACGTCCAGGGCCTCGAATTCGATGCCCTCCTCCGCGGCTGGTGCGAAGAGCGCACGATGGATGAGGCCGTCGCTCAGCTCAATGCCGCCGGCGTCGCTTGCAGCCCAATCCTCAGCTCGAAGAACGCCGCCGAAGACCCGCACTACCAGGCTCGAAACGTCCACATCGAATGGGACGATGAAGTCGTCGGCAAAGTGAAAGGCACCGGCTTCGCCCCACGCTTCTCCGAGACCCCGCAACAAATCTGGCGCGGCACGACCCTCCCCGGCGCCGACAACGACCGCATCTTCGGCGAGCTCCTCGGGTACTCCCAGGAAACGCTCAACGCCATGCGCGCCCGCCGAGAAATGTAACGGCCCACACCCCGGCCTGCTCCCGTCCCCTATTCCTCGCTCCAGAACGCCCCGTTCGTCGCCTCATTCCGCCCTGGGCGCACAGGCCCGTTCGACAGAATCTCCACCACATCCGACCACAAGGCGGCGAAGCCAAGCGGCGCCCCCAGCCCGGCCTCCGCCTCCTCCACCGTCATGGAATCCAGGAACTTCTCGCCGAAGTAGTCCAGGCTCGGCCGCGGCAGCACGTACAGGTCTGTCCCTTCTTCCCGCACCTGCTCCACATAATCCTTGCCGCACACCAGCCCGCTCACATTCACGCGCTCGCCGAACACGGTGTTCGTCACGCCCGTCACGCGCACGTCCGCGCCAGTCAGTTCACTCATCTCGGCCGCCACGCCCGAAAGCACCGGCGCAATCAGCGCTGCCGTCCCGACCACCACCTTCTTGCCGCGCGCGCCAGCCGGCACGCCGTTCGCCCGCAACCGCCGCTTCGTCTTCGACCAGTCATCCAGCATCGTCCGCACCATCCCGATGCCGTTCTCATACTGCGGGAACCCGTCGTAGGCCACTGTCCCTGGAATTGGCATGCCGGCAGTCACGTAAAACTCGTCGCTGCACTGCACCACCGTCGCCCCGAACCGCTTGCGAAACTCCTTCTGGAACGGCGCCAGCGTCCGTACCACCGCCCGCGCCGATTCCGGCGTTGGCCTGACAAGTTCGATGCCGTCGCGCGTGGCCGACCACTCTTCGAGCTTCGGGCTCGCGCCCACCGGCACCACCGA
>CALFYR010000121.1 GCA_937954195.1 uncultured Dehalococcoidia bacterium | reverse complement strand
CGGCGCCTGGACGACGGCAAGCGAGCCGTTTTCCAGCTCGTCGGTGAGCGACGAATCGGCAATGAGCGAGAGGGCAAGGCCCTTGCGAGCGGTTTCCTTGAGCGCGTCATAGGTCGAGAGTTCGGTGACGACGCGGATGTCGACGCCCTGGTTTGCGGCCCATTCCTTGAAGCGCCGCTGTGCCGTCCATGGCGCGGGGAGGAGCGCGAACGGATAGCTCGCGACTTCCTCGGGCGTCGCACGCTGCTTGCGCGCGAGCGGATGAGTCGGCGCCGCAACGATGAAGAGCCGCGCGATGGAGAACGGCTCAGCCACCATCTTGTCGGTGAGATGCGTATCGGTGGTGAAGATGAAGTCCAGGTCGCCTTTGAGGAGGCGCGCGGCCGTCTCGTCGGGGGGGAGGGTGGTAGCGCGGAGCTGGATTTCGGGGGCCATGCGCTGGAGTTCGCCCATGAGCTGTGGGACGGCGTTGCGGGCCGTGCTGGCGGAGCAGCCTATCGTTACGAGCGATGAGCCGGACTGGAGGGAGGCGAGTTCGCGAAGGAGGTTGCCGCGAGCTTCGAGCACCTGCTCGGTGAAGCGAAGGACGGCAAGCCCGGCCTCGGTGGCGCGTGCGCCGCTGGTGCCGCGTTCGATGAGGGAGGCGCCCAGTTCCTTTTCGAGCTGGCGAATCTGGAGTGAGACCGCGGGCTGGCTGAGGAAGAGCTCATCGGCGGCGCGGCTGAAGCTGCCAAGCTGGACGACCAGACGAAAGGTTTCGAGCCGATCGAGGTTCACAAAGGTCTCCTGAACGCGAGGCATAAGGGATCGCTTGAGTTCGATAAGCAATCCGGGGTTGCAAAGGCGAGGGCCACTCGCCAGCATGGCGGCGGGCAGCAGCATGTGAAGTTTAACGCGTCGCCAACTATTCGACAGCGGCGCGGGGGAAGGGATCCTTTCCGCAGCGGCCCGGCGACCTGTGGAGGAACGGCGATGGTAGAAACGACGGATCGAATCGCGCTGAAGGACGGGGTGCTCGAAGGGGCGCTGCGGCGGCCGATCAACCGGGCAGCGAACGTGAAGGGCAGCATCCACGATGACGCGACGGCTACGAAGCTAGGGCTTCGCGGTGGGACCGTTGCCGGCTCGGTGCACATGGACCTGTTCGGGCCGCTGTTCCTGGAGGCGTGGGGCGAGCGCTGGTGGGAACGCGGCACGCTTTCGCTGTACTTCCTGAACGCGACGACCGACCGCGAGCCGGTGCGGGCGTTCATGCAGCTGCCGCCGGATACGGCGGATGCGCAGGTGGACGTGTGGGTGGAGCGGGAGGATGGCATGCGGGTGGCGGAGGGAACGGCCTCGGTGGGAAATCCGACGGAGCCGACGGCGCTGCTGCGGAAACCGCTGGACCGCTTCGACGCGGGCGACCTGCGCATCCTGAAGGACGTGCATGCGGGCGACCCGATCGCGACGACGCAGGGCATGGTGACGGCTGAGACGGTTGCGAAGCACCTGGAGACGTCGACGGACCCGCTGGAGATGTCGCGCGAATCGAAGTGGGGCAAGCCGGTGGTCCCGATCACGAGCTACATCGGGCTTTTGTACACGCAGGCTTCGGCGCCGCTGCGACGGTCGATCAAGGACGTGGTGGGCCTCTTTGGGGCGATCGAGATCCGGAACATCAACGGGCCGCTGCTCGTGGATGAGCCGTACACGCTGGGTGGCAAAGTTGTCGCCACCGGTCAGAGCCCAAAGACGGAGTACTACTGGTACGAAACCTGGGCGGACGACGCTTCGGGTAAACGGATTGCGGAACACCGGATGCTCTCGCGGTTCATGAAGGCGTCGAGCCCGCTCTACCGGGAATGACCTCACCCCCGGCCTCCTCTTCGCTTCGCGGTGAGGGGGAGAAGACTTCGGGCGTTGGGGCAGTGTCTGTCCAGAAGGAGTGAGTGATGGAGTACACAACCGTGCTGGTGGCGCGGGAGGGCGAGGTTGGCGTTGTGACGCTGAACCGGCCCGAGCGGATGAACGCAATCAACAACGTCATGTCGGCCGAGATTAACGAGGCCGTCGCGGAACTGAACGAAGACAGTTCGGTCGGTGCGATCGTGATCACGGGGGCGGGGCGGGCGTTCTGTTCGGGCGCTGATGTTTCGCGGTTCGAGGATTCGATACGGGAGCGCGACGGGGCACAAATCGAGCGGCCCAGGTGGCGGTTCAACTGGGTTGAGTACGTACGCCAGGCGAAGCCGGTTGTCTGCGCGATCAACGGGGCGTGCATCGGCGCGGGGCTGACGCGGACGTTGCCATGCGATGCGCGCATCGCCTCGGAGCGGGCAACGTTTTCGATGCGCTTCGTGCGCGTAGGGATTACCCCGGAGCTGGCGAGCACCCAGCTGCTCGCCCAGATCGTGGGTTTGCAGAACGCCATCGACCTCTCGCTCTCCGGGCGGACGATCGATGCGCATGAGGCGGCCCGAATCGGGCTTGTGCTGAAGACGGTGGCACACGACGAGGTGGTGCCCGCCGCGATGGCGCTGGCCCGGGAATACGCGCAGATCGGGCCGGAGTGCCTGCTCGAAACGAAGAACCTTATCTATGGCAACGCCGTGGAACAGGACATCAAGCTGGTGATCCAACGCGAGGGTGAGGCGCTTGCCCGCCGGCGCGGTTCGGCCGAACAGCGCGAGGCCGTGGCGGCATTCCGCGAAAAGCGCGAACCGCGGTTCCGGTAGGCGGCAGGAGACGTTCATGAGTCCAGGCCCACTCACCGGCATTCGCGTGCTCGACCTCACCCAGATCATTGCCGGCCCGCTCGGCTGCATGCTGCTCGCCGACCTCGGGGCGGAAGTCATCAAGGTTGAACCGACTGATGGCGAACCGTGGCGGCTGACCGGCCAGTTCCTTCCGGGCGAATCCAAGGCGTACCAGTCGCTGAACCGTGGGAAGCAGTCCATTTCCCTGAACCTGGCACACAAAGAATGCCAGGACGTCGTTCACAAGCTGGTCCGCACCTGCGACGTGGCGGTGATCAACGCGCGGCCAGATGTTGCTGCGCGGCTGGGCGTGGACTACGAGACGTTGAAGCGTGAACGGCCCGACCTGATCTACCTGGACAGCACCGCGTTCGGGCGGAAGGGACCGTGGGCCCACCGGCCCGGCTACGACATCGTTGCGCAGGCTGCCAGTGGACTCTTGATGCACCGACTGTGGGTGGACGAGGACGGGTTCCCGGCGCTTTCTGGAGCGGCCGCACCGGCGGACTTCACGACCGGCTACGCAATCGCGCTGGGCGTGTGCGCGGCTCTCATCCATCGGCTTCGTACCGGAGAGGGCCAGCGCGTGGAAACGTCACTGCTGGCGAATGCGCTGGTGCTCCAGGGCTCATCGTTTATGTCGAATCCTGCCGCGGATGCTGAGCGGCGGGCGGATTTCCTCGAAGACCTGCGGCAATCCCGGGAATCGGGCGAACCGTTCGACGTGTTCGTCCGGCGGCGGAAGGCGCGCGTGGAAACTGTCTCTGGATTCGGGATCTACTACCGCGGCTACAAGACGAGGGACGGGGCCCTGACCGTCGGGTGCTTCTCACCCGCAACACGGGAGCGCTTCAGGCAGGCCCTCGCCATCGAGGACCCGATGGAAGGACGCGCCGCTGGCATGGCCCCGACCGATGCTATCCGGGCGGTGGAAGCGATGTTCACTGAGCGGTCGACCGATGAATGGATGGAGCTATTCGACCGGTTTTCCGTTCCGGCCTCGCCGGTGTGGTTCGTGGAGGAGATGGTCGAGAACCCGCAGGTGGTAGCGAACGGCTACGTGGTGGAGCTGGACCACGAACTCACGGGGCCCCAGTGGATGGCGGCGCCGCCGATCCAGATGAGCGCGACACCGACACATGCGCGGGGCGCGGCGCCCCCTCTCGGGCGGGATACCCGGGCGTGGCTCCGCGAACTCGGGATTTCAGATGCGCAGATAGACGCCATGGCGGCTCAGGGGATCATTACAACTTTCGACTAGTGGGCCATCGAGCAGGTGCGATGCGTTACCGTAGAGCCAACCCGCGGCCGAGTGGACGTGGGTTGCCCAGGAGTGCGCGCGAATGAACGGACTAACACTGCAGGACGGGAAGCCGTTCGAAGAGCCGGGCGAGCCCTATCCCCTGGGGGCGACATGGGATGGCCTGGGTGTGAACTTCGCGCTGTTTAGCGAACACGCGGACGCGGTCGATCTTTGCCTGTTCGACCAGGCCTACGGGTCGAAGGATGCCGTACGCATCCGGATGAAACGGCAGACGGACAATGTGTGGCATGTGCGGTTGCCCGACGCGCGACCCGGGCTGATGTACGGCTACCGGGTATACGGACCGTACGAGCCTTCCAACGGCCACCGCTTCAACCACAACAAGCTCCTGCTGGACCCGTACGCCAAGGCAATCACGGGGCCCATCGACTGGTCGGACGCGATGTTCGGGTACCCGGTGGGGCCGGGCGCCGACGCGGACCTTGAGTTCAGCGAGGAAGATAGCGCGCCGGGCATGCCGAAGGCGGTGGTCATCGAGTCAGCGTTTTCGTGGGGCGACGACCGTCCGCTTCGGACCCCATGGAACAAGACGGTGATTTACGAAGCGCACGTCAAAGGCATGACGAAGCTGCACCCGATGGTGCCGCCGGAACTGCGGGGGACCTACGCCGGGCTGGCGCACCGATCCGTGGTCCAGCACCTGCGAGAGCTCGGCGTGACGGCGATCGAACTCATGCCGGTGCATCATTTCGTGCACGACCGGCATTTGGTGGAGAAGGGGCTGGCGAACTACTGGGGCTACAACACGATCGGGTACTTCGCGCCGGACGCCCGCTACGCCTCGACGAACCAGCCGGGCCGGGGTGTGAACGAATTCAAGACGATGGTGCGGGCGTTCCACAACGCCGGCATCGAGGTGATCCTCGACGTGGTCTACAACCACACAGCCGAGGGCAACCACCTTGGCCCGACGCTGTCGTTCCGGGGAATCGACAACGACGCGTACTACCGGCTCGTGCCCGATAACCAGCGGTTCTATATGGACTACACCGGCACCGGGAACTCGATGAACATGCGGAACCCACGTGCCATCCAACTCATCACCGATAGCCTGCGGTACTGGGTGCAGGAGATGCACGTCGACGGTTTCCGGTTCGACCTTGCGGCGACCCTGGCGCGGGAATTGCACGAAGTCGACCGGCTGAGCGCGTTCTTCGACATCATTCACCAGGACCCTGTGCTCTCACAGGTGAAGCTGATTGCAGAGCCGTGGGACGTCGGCGAAGGGGGTTACCAGGTCGGCAACTTCCCGGTGCTGTGGACGGAATGGAACGGCAAGTACCGCGACAACGTGCGGAAGTTCTGGAAGGGCGATGGTGGGCAGGTCGGGGAGCTTGGGTTCCGGCTGACGGGGAGCAGCGACCTGTACGAGCACAACGGCCGCCGGCCATACGCGAGCATCAACTTCGTCACAGCGCACGACGGATTCACGCTGAACGACCTGGTCAGCTACAACGACAAGCACAACGAAGCCAACCAGGAGGGAAACCGCGACGGCGCGAACGACAACGAGAGCTGGAACCATGGCACTGAGGGAGAGACGAACGACCCGGCAATCAACGAGTTGCGCGAGCGCCAGATGCGGAACTTCTTGGCGACGCTCTTTCTCTCGCAGGGTGTGCCCATGCTGCTTCACGGCGACGAGCTCGCGCGTACGCAGCGGGGGAACAACAACGCCTACTGCCAGGATTCGGAGCTTTCGTGGGTGCATTGGGATGGCGGCGCGCGGAGCCGGGCGACCCTGGAATGGACGCGGCGCATGATCGCATTCCGGGCCGCACACCCCGTATTGACGCGCCGGGACTTCTTTCAGGGACGCCCGGTGCGCGGGACCGATGTGCATGACGTCGAATGGTTCACCGGTGAAGGCATCCGGATGGGCAACGGCGATTGGCAGGACCCGGAGCGACGGGCCGTTGGGATGCTCCTTCCCGGCAACGGGACGGGACTGACGGACGAGCGAGGGCGGCCAATTGCGGCCGAGACGCTGCTCGCGGTTTTCAACGCGGGAGTGGAACCTGTTGACTTTCGGCTCCCGCGGATACCGCGGCCGTGGCGATGGCTGCTCGCCTTCGACACGGCCAAACCAGCCGAACTGGACGGCGTGCGATCCTATCCAGGGGCCCGGCCGTACGTGGTTGAAGGTCGTTCGGTGGCGGTGTTCCGTTCGCCTATCCCGTAGCCCCGGCGAGAAAGAGGGCCGCACCGCGCGGCACGTAGACCTTGCCGTCTTCGATAGCAGGCGGGCGGCCCCTGCCGCCGAAGCGGCCATCGGTGCTGTCGAAGACGATCGATGTGGCGTTGGGCAGCGGGAGGCGGCGGGCCTTCCCGAAGTTCGCGACGATCCAGCGGCGTCCCGAGGGAGATGAGAACTCGATTGTGAGGCAATCGCCGACGGCCGAGACTTCCAGTGGCAGGCGATTGCGCCGGTAGTCGCGCAGGACAGGGTCGGCGTGACGGATGGCCAGGAGTTCGCGGTGAAGCGCCGCAGCGAGGGCTCCTGCCCCCATGCCAGCGCGGGTCGAATCGAGCACGGAGTCCTGGAACGTGGTTTCCGCCTGGGGATCGGGGATGAGCTCGCGCGTTTCAGGGTGGTTGAACGCACGAAAGCCGGCGAACTCACGGCGACGGCCCTCGGTGACGAGGCGGCCAAGTTCGGCGTGGTGATCGCTGAAGTAGAGGAATGGAGTCGTCGTGAGCCACTCCTGACCCTGGAAGAGCATAGGAACCTGGGGAAGGAGGAGAAGCAAGGCTGTCGCGGCACGGAAGTGGCTCAGCGCCGCGGTGACGTTCAGTCGCTCGCCAAACGGGTGGTTCCCGATCTGGTCGTGGTTCTGGATGCTGTAAACGAACGACGACCACGGGACGTCGCGGGCGGGTGTTCCGCGCCTGCCGCCGTATCCGCGATCGCGCTGGCCTTCGTAGAGGAAGCCTTGCGCGATGGTCTTCGCGAGCTCGGCGGTTGTCCCGCGGTACCCACTGAGGTAGCCCTCGCGTTCGCCCAGGAGGAGGGTGCGGACGCCGTGGTGGAAGTCATCGGCCCAGACCGCGTCGAACCCAAACCCGCCCTGTTCGCGGGGACGAAGGTAGCGGACATCGTTTTCGTGGCTCTCCGCCACCAGGTAGGGAGGCGCGCCGGAGCCAGCGTGGTGTGCCCGCGCCGCTGCAGCGAGTTCGGCCAGGATGTGGGTTGGCGAGTCATCAAAGATGGCGTGCGTGGCATCGAAACGGAAGCCATCGATGTGGTACTCGGCCAACCAGCGGATCACGTTCTGCCGGTAGAACTCACGGACCTGTTCGGAACCGGGGGCGTCGAAGTTGATGGCGTCGCCCCAGGGTGTGTGGTGACGGGACGACACGTATTCGGCGGAGTAGACGCCGGTGTAGTTCGCATCGGGGCCGAAGTGGTTGTAGACCACATCGAGGATGACTGCGAGTCCGGCGGCGTGGGCCGCATCGACGAACCGGCGCATGGCATCGGGGCCGCCATAGCCGTGGTAGGGCGCGAACATCGCAACGCCGTCGTATCCCCAGCCCCAGCGGCCCGGGAAGGAGGCGACGGGCATGAGCTCGATGGCGTTGATCCCGAGGCTTCGCAGCCGTGGGAGTTCGCCGATAGCGGCGTCGAAGGTGCCCTCCGGAGTGAGGGTGCCGATGTGGCATTCGTAGATCACGAGGTCAGGGAAGTCTGGCCGACGCCAGCCCGCATCGGACCAGGCGAAGGCTGTGGGTTCCACGACCTCACTGAGCCCGTGGGGGCCATCGGGCTGTGACCGGCTGCACGGGTCCGGGAATGGTCCCTGGCCATCGACAACGTAGCCGTAACGGTCGCCTGCCCGCACGCCGGATACCACGGCGACTCGGTAACCGCCGGGCTCTGCCACCGTCGGAATCTGTCGCTCGCCGCTGGACCCACGGATGACAAGCGTGACGGACTCCGGCTTTGGCGCCCAGATGCGGAAGGTCACGCCGTCCCGGGTTAGGCTGGCCCCGAGCGGTCCACCGGGACCG
>CALFYR010000120.1 GCA_937954195.1 uncultured Dehalococcoidia bacterium | reverse complement strand
TCACCTGCGAAGGCCGACCGGGCCGCGTACGGCGAATCGGAGGGGCCCGGCGGGCCCACCGGGAGCATCTGCCAGATCGCCTGGCCGGCGCGCTGGAGTGAATCCACGAACCGGTACGCCTCGGAGCCGAGGTCGCCCGCGCCGGGCAACGAGGTCAGGTGCAGCAGGACTCCGGCTCGTCGGGTCACGCGGCTAATCCCGCGCCCGTACGAGCGATTCCAGCTCGGCGAGAGACACCCGGGCCACGCGCCGGCCGTGGTGCTTCAGCGCGGAAAGGTCGCCAAGCGCCTGGGCTTCTTCCAGTTGCCGGAATGTATAGGGCGCGCCCGGGATCTCCAGGTCTTCCTCTGCCGGGTCATCGACGAGGATGAACACCCCATCGTTTGGCCCGCCCTTGTGAAGCTGGCCCGTGGAGTGCAGGTAGCGGGGACCAAACCCGATGGTGGTCGCCACGCGATACCGTTCGCGGAGGGCATGGCGCACGCGTTCGAGCCGGGCGGCGAGCTGTGGGCTCCGGGGCAAGTACGCGAGGATAGCCACGTAGTCACCACTGTGGACAGTCGACAGCACCTCCGCCAGCGGGGGAGTCGTAGCGACGACCGGGCGGCCCTTCAGCACCTCGGATGTGGCCTTCTTCGCCTCCTCCACATTGGGCTGGTCGAACGGGTTCAACTGGAGGACGTAGCCCGCGACCGCCGTCGCGAACATCCAGCGGAACATCTCCGCGCCGAGGTCCTCCGGGCCGGCCGCCGGCAGCAGAAGGACCGGATGGCCCCGCGCTTCCAGTTCCTCGAACCCGGGGTGGGCGCCAACTCCGACGAACAGCCGGTCATCTCCGTAGACGCCCGGTTCGCCCAGTTCTTCGCGCTCGATCGGCAGGATTCCGCGCGCGTGCTTGCCGGTGGATTCGGCCACCAGTTGTTCGATCCAGTGGCCCAGCGTCTCAATCGCTTCAGGGAGGACCAGCGTGAGTTTGTCCCGGCCGGCGAGCGCTGCCTCGCCCATTAACGCGCCAAGTTCGACCCCGGGGTTCTCCGCCACCGGCGCCATCGGACCGCAGCGTTCCGCCATGCCCTGCGCCCCCCGGAGGATGGCGCCGATATCGATGCCGCAGAGCGCGGCCGGCACCATCCCGAAGTACGAGAGAGCCGAGTAGCGTCCGCCGATGTTGGGGTCGTTCAGGAACACCCGGCGGAAGCCGCGTCCCTCCCCAATCCGCGCGAGTTCGCTGCCGGGGTCCGTAATCGCGATGAATTGCCGGCCGTTCGGAGCCTTCTGCCAGAAGTACTCGAGCTGGCTGCGCGTCTCAATCGTCCCGCCGGACTTGCTGGAAACGACGAACAGCGCCTTCTCCAGCTCAAATTCGGCTTCGGCGGCCGCTATCTGCCGCGGGTCCGTCGAATCAAGCACGAACAGGCGCGGGCTGGCGGCGGCGAACGAGGTGGCGAAGACTTCCGGCGCCAGGCTCGAACCGCCCATGCCCAAGAGCACGACGGCTTCGAAGCCCTCGCCAACGGTCAGCCGCGCGAACCGGGCAATCTCTTCGCATTCAGCGAGCGTCGCGTCGTGCACGCGGAGCCATCCAACGCGGTCGCTGATCTCCGTGGGGTCATCGCTCCAGACCGTGTGGTCGGCATCCCAAATGCGCTGCACGATTCGGTCGGCCTCGATGGCCGAAATCCGGTCCTTCACAGCATTCGCGAGTTGGGAATCCACACACGCCTCTCAGGCGGCTGCGCCGCCTGTTTCTACGATACGACAGGCGAGCGGTGAGGCAAGGCGGGGACGGTTAACGATGGTCGGTCGTGTCGTTTTCGCGCGGCGTCACGGTGTACTCGCCGGCGACTTCGATTTCACCAGTGCGGAAGACCCGCCCCGCTATCCGGTAGCGAAGGTCCTCCATTCGCCGCGAGCGGCGAAACGGGATGGCATTCGCGGTGTCATAGCTCATCTCCCTTCCACGTTCGGCGGCGGAGCCACTAGGGGAAACCCTACGTTCGGGTGGAGATGTTGGCGCTGATACGTGTACACCCGGTGACAGGCATCACGCCCCGGAATCCCATCGGAACCAGGTTTGGGTTCCCACAGTGAACCCTTAGTGTTTCCGGGGTGCGCGAGCGGGTTTCCCCTTAGTGAACATCCGGGCACATCGCGCCGATGATGATGACAGGTAGCCATCGGGCGATTCGGAGGGCTCGGGCGCCGGGAGTACGGTCATGAACAGCAACATGCGAACCTGCGAGCACTGCGGCATCCCCTACGACTGGCGCCGTTCGCCCAGCACTTCGCTGAAAATGACGTACTGCGGCTCGCTCTGCGAACGCGCCGGCCTCGGCTTCACCATCGATACCTTGATCGGCGAAGTGGAAATCGTCCGCTCCGCCTGGCGCGACCTGCTCGCCGCCTGATTTCCAGCCTCCGCCGTAAGACTTCGGTCCCATATCGGTCTAAATGGTGAGAGGCAATGGTTCCCCGGCAGGGGGATGCCCCACACGCGAAAACCTACGCTGTGGGTACAGGGTGAAAACCCCGGAGGAGAAGAGAAATGGCAGCGACAATCGACTACATCAGCGACCAGGCGAACATCAAGGAATGCCGGCACTGCGGCCTGCGCTACGACTGGCGCCGCTCGCCGAGCACCTCGCTCAAGATGACCTACTGCGGTTCGCTCTGCGAACAGGCCGACCTCGGCTTCACCATCGATGCGCTGCTGCGCGTTGAGCGCGCGCCCCGCGCCGAAGTAGCCGTCGCCGCCGCCCCGCTGCTGCTCGCAGCCTGATACGAATGTGTTTCGTAACGAGACCGTAAGGTAGGTCGCTTTGCGAAACTCACTCCCGGGGTCTACGCTGGATCTGGAACCGGCACCCGACCTCCCAACGGGGGAGGCGGGGAAGCCGGGGAAATGGGAGACACATCTTGGAAACACCCATCGGTCCCGGCCCTGAGGGCATGAACCTGAACCACATCAAGGTCTGCGCGCGGTGCAGCCTCCGCTACGATTGGCGGAAGTCCCCCAGCAGCATGAAGATGACCTACTGCTCGTCCCTCTGCGAAAAAGGCGACCTTGGGTTTACGCTCGAAGCACTCCTCCGCTACGAACGCAAGCCGATTGTTGAGCTTCCCGAGGATACCGAGTCCCGCGAACCGGCGATGCCCGGGGTTTAGCCTCCGGACCAACAACTGAAGAGCCACGGGCCACGCGAATCGCGTGGCCCGTTTCGTTATGCGTCCGAGTGGCTGGAGGACTACACCTCCAGCGGCGTATCCTCCCGGTTCGCCCAGTCCCGCATTGAGCCGTCGTACACGCGGACGTCGTCGTAGCCAAGGAGTTCCATCGCGAAGGCCGCGTGGGCCGCACGGATGCCGCCCTGGCAGTAGGTGATCGTCTCTTTGCCGCGCTCGAATCCCGCCTCGTCGAGCAGCTTCTGGATGTCATCGGCCGGCAAGAACCGGCGCGTGTCAGTCGTTTCCACGAACTTGAGCCATTCCAGGTGGCGGGAACCCGGCACTCGGCCGACGCGCTTGTTCCCGCGCGAGTTCGAACCGTCCCACTCACCGTCGGTCCGCGCGTCGAGAATCTGGCACGAGGCATCGCCTACCTTCGACTTCAGGTAGTCCGCGTCGGCGATGAGCGACGCGTCGGCCTTCGCTGTGAAGTTCCCGGGCGCGACCTTCGTCGCGTGGAACGTGACCGGCCGGTTCTCAGTGAGCCAGCGGTGCCAGCCACCGTTCAGCACCTTCGCGTTGGTGTGGCCGTAGTACTTCAGCACCCACCACAGCCGGCTCGCGACGAGCGCATTGTTGTCGTCATAGGTGACCACGGTTGTGTCCGGCGTGACACCCAGCTTCACCATCAGGCCTTCGAACTCAGCCGGCGACATCACGAATGTCCCATGGTCCTCGCCGGCCGGTCCATCGCCCTTGATGTAGAAATGCACGGGAAGCTGGACGGCTCCCGGGATATGTGCGCGCCGGTACGCCTCGAGCGTGGCGCAATCGATGATGCGAACCTTAGGTTCGTCCAGGTGCTGCGCGAGCCAGTCCGGCTCGGCGAGGAGTTCGGGACGCGCGTAATCCATGCGGTAGTTCCTCCGGCTTAGTGCGCCGAAGTGTACCTGACGCCAGCCATCACGTCGGGACGTGCGTGGTCGTGACCTCGGCGAGCACCTTGCCGTCCTCACCCACCACCCGCGTCCGGATGACCGTAACCCGGCGGCCCGCTCGCACCACCTCAGGGATAGCCACGATCGTCCCGCCCTGCTGGTTCGCCAGGAACACTGCGTGGAGGTCCACCCCGACGAGGAACTTGCGCTCGCCGGTCTTCGCAAAATAGGCGTCGTTCGCCGCGCCCGTCGAAACGTTGTCGGCCATCGAGAGGAAGACACCGCCGTTGATCGCGCCAGTCGGGTTGCAGTGGTGGGGTTCCACCTTCAGCCGGGCCGACGATGGGCCTTCGGCGCCCCAATCGGTCATCCCGATGTACTCGTCGAACCGCATGTCTCGCCTCCGCGCCACTGTTCGGGCGGCGGCAAGTGTACGAAACGGCGCAACCTAGTTGCGGATGATGCTGCCGTCAGGCCCGATGCGGGTTCCGCCCCCGCCTTCGCTGGCGCCCGGCGACGGCGTGCCGGATACCGGCAGCTGTGGCGTCACCGAACCGCCCGGGAAGTTCGGGAAGCCTCCCTGGCCCGCGCGGATGTTGATGAGCACGCTGACGCTCAGCCCCTTGCCGTCGTCCGTACTCAATCTCACCGTGTAGACGCCATCTTCGAACTCGGACACAACGATCACGCCGAGCACCGCGTTATCGAGTTGCTGGGTCCCTTCACCGAGGGTGATCCACTCTTCGGGGTTCGAACTCTTGCCGATTTCCAGCTTCCAGTTCTTCAGCCGGATGGGGTTCACGGAACCCTGGACAGGCGTGTCGTTCGTGATCGTGCGGCCGTTCGTCAGGTTGTTAATCGCAAGCGCCACCTGGCCGGTGCTGACGTCCTTCGGCGCAATCGGGATGCCGCGGTCTTCCGCGAGCTTCTCGGCGAGGTCCGCCTTGAACGATGGCAATTTCACGACCTTCCGGGTGACGCGGAACTCCTGCGGCGTGTTGTCGCCGGCCAGGTAGCCGTTCCGGCTGTCGATCTCGACTTCTTCGCACTGCGATTCATACGTCACGTCGGTACGCACCCAGCCGGATACCTTCTGGTCGCAGTACTGGAAGTCGGGCCCGTAGATGCGATCGGTGGCGGGGGTTTCGAACTCCCGCTGGGCGACATTGCCCGGTCTCAGATCGTCGAAGTTGAGTCCGATCCCCCCGACTCCCCGAGCGGTCAGCGTCTCGTGGTAGTAGCCCATCCAACCCTTCCAGGTCCGTATCGTCGCGCGGGCGGCGGCGAACTGGCGGTCGTTCACCAGTTCGTTCGTCGCATTGCCGAGCCAGACAGCCGTCGCTGCGTGGCGGCTGTAGCCGGTCATCCACGTTTCGAGCGTATCGGCGGCGTTCAGGGGCCCCTGCTGGGTACCGGTCTTCAC
>CALFYR010000119.1 GCA_937954195.1 uncultured Dehalococcoidia bacterium | reverse complement strand
CCCTGCTCCGTGATAATGCCCGCGATCAGCTCGGCCGGCGTCACATCGAAGGCCGGGTTGTACACGCCCAGCCCCTCCGGGCTCCATCGCTGGCCGCCGAAACCACCCACCTCGCTCGCGTCCCGGAACTCAATGGGGATGCCGTCGCCGCTCGCGCAGCCCGGGTCGACGGTGGTCGTGGGCGCCGCGATGTAGAACGGCACCCCGTGCCGCGCCGCGACAGCCGCCAGGCCGTACGTGCCCACCTTGTTCGCGCTATCGCCATTCATCGCGATCCGGTCGGCCCCGGTGATCACAGCGGCGATCTTGCCGCTGGCTATCAAGGCCGCGGCCGCGGTGTCGGGAACAAGCGAGCCGGGGATGCCGCTCTTCCGGAGTTCCCACGCCGTAAGGCGGGCCCCCTGCAGCAGTGGTCGCGTTTCCGTCGCGTAGCAGTGCGCCAGCCGCCCCTGTTCGAACGCGACGCGAACGATGCCGAACGCCGTCCCGATGCCGCCCGTTGCGAGCGCCCCAGTGTTGCAATGCGTCAACACCGCCGAGCCCGGGCCCAACAGGCCGGCGCCATGTTCCGAAAGCCTCAAATCCGCCGCGATCCGACGTTCGAGGTACCTGCGGAAGTGGTCCCATAGCGCGCTCTCACGCTTGCCCTCGGCCGTAGTGAGCGCCACGCGCAGCGCGCCTTCAGCCCCGGTTCGAAGTTCCACAGCCGTCGGCCGCGCTGAGGCGATGCGTTCTGTCGCCGTGCGAAGTTCCGCCTCGCCGGGGCCGTATTCTCCAGCGGCGATCGCCACGCCCGCCGCTCCGACCAGCCCGAGCAACGGCGCGCCCCGTACCCGCAAGCTAAGGATCGCCTCTCGGAGCGCCTCAACCGAACGCAAAGAAAGCCACACCTCCTGGTGCGGCAGTTCCGTCTGGTCGAGCAATTCAAGCGCCGGTGGGGCCGCCCGGATCGGAGTGAATGTGTCCACGCCCCTGAGTCTACGGCGGCTGACGCCTAGCGCGTCGTCTTGATCGCGTGCTCGAGTTCATCCAGCTGATGGACGAGCGTCTCCCGCGTCTTCGGCTTCACGCCCTCCAGCACGTCCGTGATGTGCTTCTTCAGCGATTCGGACATCTCGTCCACGAGCGTCCGGCCGGTTGCGGTGAGTTCGAGGCGGACCGCCCGGCGGTCGTCCAGGTCCCGTCGCCGGGAGACATGTCCCGCGCGTTCGAGCCGGTCCAGTACTCCGGTTACCGTCTGCGATTGCTGGGAAAGGTGTTCTGCGACCAGGTGTGGCTGCGGCTGGTCGAACATATCGATAGCCAGGAGCGTGACCGCCTGGATAAACGTGATGTCGTGCT
>CALFYR010000118.1 GCA_937954195.1 uncultured Dehalococcoidia bacterium | reverse complement strand
GTACCTCAGCCCCTCACCCACCATCCCCATCCCCGTTCAGCGAATCCCTCGCCCCCTGGAACAGGTCCAACCCCGCCTCGAAGGTGTCCGGGAGGAAGGCGAGTACCGCCGGGGCCGCGTCCAACAGCGCCTTCGCTACGCGCGAACCATCGATGGTGTCGCGCAGATCTGGCTCCGGGTACCGCACCAGCACGATCAACAACACCTGGCAGATGATCGCCGACTTGGCGAACCCAAACGCGCCGCCCGCCACCGCATCGAAGAACCCCAGGTTCAATGCCTCGGCGGTGCGTTTGAGCAGATGGGCCACCACCTGCCCGCCGATAATCACCCCGGCCATGATCGAAACGAACGAGATGACGGCCGCCAGGTCCTCGTTCTCCACGATCGGTTCGACGTTCGGGTACATGTCGTCGTACAGCAGGCCGGCGATGGGGATGGCCAGGATGACCGCCGCGATGGATACAAGCTCGCGGATGAATCCGTTGCTGTATCCGCGCCAGGTCACAAGCCCAATCACCGCAACCAGGAGTATGTCGAGCCAATTCACCTACCCGGTAGTTTCCCTGTGGTCCGCCGCAAGGCGCAAAGTTTCGCGGCTTGGCGCGTGAACACGTACCATTGCGGCATGCAGCCATCGCTCCTCGAGATCCTTTGCTGCCCCATGTGTAAGGGCGACCTCGAACTCAAGGTCACGACCGAACAGGACGGCGACATCGTGACCGGCACGCTTATCTGCAAAGAGTGCCGCGAGCGCTACCCCATCGAGGACGGCATCCCCAACATGTTGCCGCCCGACCAGCGCGGCTAATGGACGAGCACAGCCCCGGGCAGGGCCACCACGCCGAACCCCCGCACGAACCCGCGCCTCCGGAGCAACGACAGATAGTCCCTCCGCGGCCGCTCTTACTGCGTGGCGTCGCACTCGCGATTGCGAGCGTAGCTATGGCGTGGCTCGCGTTGGCCGCGGCGAACAAATCGCTGCTGCTCGCCCCACTCACTGTCTTGCTCGGCATCAGTGGCGTGTTGAGCGCCTGGGCCGCCGCTATCCAGCTCACCGGCGGCGTTAAGCACGACGACCATCCGTTCCTCTAGCCCTAGCTGGCGGCCGGCTCGTCCTCGTGCATCCCGAGACGCTGGGCAACATACGTGGCTCCTCCAAACGCGGCACCGATCGGCAATCCGAGCAACAGGGCCGGGATGATGGTTACGAAGATGGACGGCCGCTCATCGAGCGTGAAGCCGATGGCCCCGGCCGAGTGGAACGTGCAGGCGATCTCGCCCTCCTTCACCTGCGGCTCGAA
>CALFYR010000117.1 GCA_937954195.1 uncultured Dehalococcoidia bacterium | reverse complement strand
CGGTGTTCATCGGGCGGCACTTCGCTGATCGCCGACAGCCCGTCCCCCAGTTCCGCTTCCACGTGGAAACAATTCCCATAAAACATCGCGTGCCGCACCACCGCCGGCCGCGACCGCGCCGTGCCATTGCGCGGCTCCATCGCGATGAACGTCGCTTCCGGCCGCACTCCCGCTCCGTCAATCCAGTTCACATGCCCCAGAAAGTCCGCCACGAACCGCGTCGCCGGCTTGTGATAAATCTCCTGCGGCGTCCCCACCTGCTCCACCTTCCCTTTGTTCATCACCGCAATCTGGTCGGATAGCGACAGCGCCTCTTCCTGATCGTGCGTCACCATCAGGAACGTGATGCCCACCCTCCGCTGCAGGCTCTTCAGTTCCACCCGTACTTTCTTGCGAAGCTGCGGGTCCAGCGCCGATAGCGGCTCATCGAGCAACAGCAATTCCGGTTCCAGCACCAGTGACCGCGCCAGCGCCACGCGCTGCTTCTCGCCCCCCGACATCTGGCTCGGATACCGCGACTCCTTACCCGTCAGATGCAACAACTCCAGCACATGATCCACCGGACCGCGCAGGTCCGTAGCGCGCCTCCGCCGCAATCCGAACTCGATATTCTCCCGCGCCGTCAGATGCGGAAACAGAGCATAATTCTGAAACACCGTGCTCACATTGCGCTCGTACGGAGCCAAATGCTCAATCCGCTCGCCGTTCAACAGCAACTCGCCCGAACTCGGCGAATCGAACCCTGCCACCATCCGCAAGGTCGTCGTCTTCCCGCACCCTGACGGCCCCACCAGCGAAAACAATGACCCCCGTGGAACCCGCAAACAGACGTCGTCCACCGCCACGTGTTTGGGGTACCGCCGCGTAACTCTCCGTAACTCGAGAACGTGTTCCATCGGCCCTCTTGCCCGGCATCCGGCTTGTGTTAGCCTGAGCCTTTACTCTACATGTTGTACCGCAAATTGGGAAAAACAAATTTGGACGTGTCTGTTCTGGGGCTCGGCTGCTCCGGACTCGGCGGCGTATTCGGCGACATCGAGGTCAACGAGGCCGTACGCACCCTCCGCTGCGCCCTCGACGAAGGCATCAATTACCTCGACACCGCCCCCTTCTACGGCGAAACGCGCAGCGAAACCAACGTCGGCATAGGACTCAAAGGTGTCCCCCGTGACCGCTACTGCATCAGTTCCAAGGTCGGCCGCTACGGCATGACCGACCACGATTTCACCTACCGCCGCGTCAAGCA
>CALFYR010000116.1 GCA_937954195.1 uncultured Dehalococcoidia bacterium | reverse complement strand
CGGGCGTTGGGGTCGAGGCCGTCAGCGTTCCATTTGCCGCCGGGGTAGTCGTACTTTTCCGAGGCGGCGTATTTGCCGGCGACGGAGGTGGTGAAGGGGTCGTACTGCTTGGTGAAATCGAAGTCCCAGAGGCTGACTTTGCCGGTGGTGAAGTTGCGCTCGAATTCGACGGTCTGGACGCAGTCGGCTTCGTGGGTGACATATTCCTCGAAGGCGAATTTCGCTTTGTTTTGAAAGGGCAACGGCTTCACGGACGCGGGGGCGTCGGCGAGGATCATGGTGTGGCTGCCCATTTCGTACTTGAAGTAGTACCAGATTCCCGATTCTTCCATGAGGCGGCTGCAGAAGTTGAAATCCGTCTCACGGTACTGCACGAGGAACTTGCGCTTCTCGTAGCTCTTGGTGAGGTTCGTCTGGAATTGGACGCCATGCTGGCCCAGAACCTGCTCCAGGATATCAGGCACTGTTTTATCGAGAAAGAAACGGCAATCGGCGGACTGTGTGAGGAACCAGAACTTGGGGACGATTTCCATCTGGTAGGTGGTGAGCCCCATGTCGAGTTCGAGTTGGCGGGCGCTGCGGCAGATGCCGTGGATGGGGCGGTAGGACATATCGGGCAGGCGGAGTTGCACGGTAATGCCCTGGTTGATGAGCTGCTCGATGTTGAGGTTCTTCTGCGTGGAGACCATGTGCAGATGGAACTCGTAAGGCGTGGAGATGGCCTCTTTGCCCTCGAAATGCTCGAGCAACAGGACATCTTCTCCTAACGGTGTTGTCACCTTGATCGGTCGGTCTTGCTGTTTATAGTCCGGCATGATGATCCCTCAGACGTGTCTCCCACCTAGTAACGCGGATTTCGTCCCCCGATTACGTCATCGGAACCGGGGGACGAGGCGAAAAACCGGCTCTAGTGTTCGTAGGTGAACTTGCCGTCGGAGCCGACGCCGACGTGGACCTTGGTCAACTGCCCGCCCTCCGCCATGGTGGCGAGGAGGGTGTGCGAAATATCGGGCAGCAGGGTATTGGTGAGGATGTTGTCGACGTTGCGCGCGCCGCTTTCCACTTCGGTGCAGCGGTTGGCGATTTCGTCGACCAGTTCCGGGGTGTAGGTGAGCTCGATCTTGTGCGTTTGCTGCATGCGCCGCTGGATCTTGCCGAGCTTGAGGCGGATGATGCTCTTGAGGGCCTCATCGCGAACGGGGTAGTACGGGATGATGACCAGGCGGCCGAGGAAGGCGGGCTTGAAGACCTTGTCCAACTCGGGCTTCATGGCTTTGATGATGCCTTCGGGGGATGGCATGGTTTCCGGATCGGCCATGAGCTTCATCATGGTGTCGGTGGCGGCGTTGGAGGTGAGGATGATGATGGTGTTCTTGAAGTCGATTTCGCGGCCTTCACCGTCTTCCATCATTCCCTTGTCGAAGACCTGGAAGAAGAGTTCGAGGACGTCGGGGTGAGCCTTCTCGACTTCGTCGAGGAGGACGACGGAGTAGGGTCTGCGGCGCACGGCTTCGGTGAGGACGCCGCCTTCTCCGTAGCCGACGTATCCGGGAGGGGAGCCCTTGAGCGTGGAGACCGTGTGAGCTTCCTGGAACTCGGACATGTTGATGGTGATGACGTTGCTTTCGCCGCCATACAACTGGTTGGCAAGGGTGAGGGCGGTTTCCGTTTTGCCGACGCCGGAGGGGCCGACGAGGAGGAAGGTGCCGATGGGCTTGTTCGGATCCTCGAGGCGTGCGCGGGAGGTGCGGATGCGCTGGCTGATGGCGTGGAGGGCGTGATCCTGGCCGATGACGCGCGCGCCGAGGTGCTTTTCGAGTTCGAGGACGGTTTTGACTTCGTCCTTGAGCATGTTGCCGACGGGGATGCCGGTCCAGTTAGATATGACCTCGCTGATGACGTGGGCGTCGACAGTGACGCGCATGAGCGGCTTTTCGCCCTGCAATTCGTCGAGTTCGGCGTTCAGCTTGACCAGCTCTTCCTTCATCTGTTCGGGCGTTCCCTGCGGTTCGGGTACGTCCTCCGGGAGCTTTACATTCGGATCTTCCAGCTTCAGGCGCAGGCCGAGGATGCGAATCACGAGGCCTTTTTCTTTCTCAAACCGCTCGTTCAGGGTGTTCAGTTCGGCAGCTGTTGCTTCCTTGAGTACGGCGATTTCGGCCAGGCGTTCCGTGTGATCGGCACCCACCTGCATTTCCCGGTTGAGCACGCGCTCCTGGGTTTCCAGGTCATCCAGCTTGCGCCTCGCCGCTTCAATGGCGGAAGGAATGGCGTTCTGCCCCAAAGCGATGCGGGCGCAGGCGGTGTCGAGCACGCTGACGGATTTGTCAGGCAACTGGCGGCCGGCGACATAGCGATGGGACAGCCGGACGCTGGCGGCGACGCCTTCATCAATGATGCGGACGTTGTGATGCTTTTCGAGAGATGCGACGATGCCGCGCATCATGGTCATGGCGGTCAATTCATCGGGCTCTTCCACCTTCACCACCTGGAAGCGGCGGGCCAGTGCGGGATCCTTCTCGAAGTACTTCTTGTATTCCGACCATGTGGTGGCGGCGATGGTGCGCAGTTCGCCACGGGCGAGGGCGGGCTTGAGGATATTGGCCGCGTCGTTCTGCCCGGCCTGTCCGCCGGCGCCGATCATGGTGTGCGCTTCGTCGATGAAGAGAATGATGGGCGTGGGAGAAGCTTTCACCTCTTCCACGAGGCCCTTGAGGCGATTTTCGAATTCGCCTTTCACGCCGGCTCCGGCCTGCAGGAGGGCGAGGTCGAGGGTGCGCAGTTCGACGTTGCGCAGCGGCGGCGGCACATCGCCTTGAACGATACGTGTCGCGAAGCCTTCGACGACAGCCGTCTTGCCGACGCCTGCCTCACCGGTGAGGATGGGGTTGTTCTGGCGGCGGCGCATGAGAATGTCGATGACCTGGCGGATTTCGAAATCGCGGCCGAGGACGGGATCGATCTTGCCTTTTTTGGCATTCTCGGTGAGGTTCACCGTGTATTGGTCGAGGTTGGGAGTCTTGCCGCCGATGTTCTTGGGACGGTCTGCCGCGGCGAGATCGGCCGCTTCGGCGATGGTGTCTTCGGAGGAACCGGAGACAATCGCCATGATGTCTTTCTTGAGGCCTTCGACGGAGATCTTGGCGAACTCCTTCGACATGCCGGCGGCGAGGCGTGCCATCTCCTCGTCGGAGAGCAGGGCGAGCAGGGTGAAGCCGCTGCGGATCTTGTGCGCGCTGTAGTCGATGGAGCCGATGGTCCAGGCTTCCGTGAGCAGCGTGATGATGCGCTTGCCGATGGCCGGGGTCTGCGCATTGCCGCGCTTGATCTTGTCGAGGGCGGCGTTGAGATCGCGTGTCAGGCGCGAGTTGTCAACGCCGTACTGATGCAGGATCTTGGCCGCATCGCAATCGGTGAAGTCCAGGAGTTTGAGCAGGTAGTGCTCGATTTCGATATCGTAATGCGTGCGCGAGAGGCAGAGGCCCGCGGCGCCTTCCAGCGCTTTTCGCGTCACCTCATTCAATTTGCCCATCAACGCTTTCATGCTGACGCCCATAGTCGTTTTCCTTTCCTGATATTCCTTAGCGCTCTCGCTGCATCATATCCTCAAGACCGCCTCGTCGGGGTCTCGAGTCATGTCGACGGTCTTGGCCCATGTGACCCAGCCAAGACGCGGCCCTTCTTCGCCGCTTTCGCCCAAGCTGCACCGGGGTGTTTCTTCTCTTTTCAAAACCAACTGTACTTCGAAGCTCAGTTCGCCATTGGTGTAGAACCGCGTGAGGGACTGCAGCGGTTTGTAGGCGGATCCATCGGGGAGAAAATCGAGATACTGGCGCAAGGTGAGCGGTCCGACGCGGACGCGGATGCCCGATTGCGGATCCCAGACTTCGTCACCGACGATGGCGCCCACGCCGAGCTGTTCGGAATAGCTGTCGGCGCG
>CALFYR010000115.1 GCA_937954195.1 uncultured Dehalococcoidia bacterium | reverse complement strand
TACGAGCGGGACCTCGGCTTCCCCGGCGAGTACCCGTTCACCCGCGGGGTTCAGCCCACCATGTACCGGGGGCGCTTCTGGACGATGCGCCAGTATGCCGGGTTCGGTACTGCCGAAGAGTCCAATCAGAAGTTCCGCTACCTCCTGAGCCAGGGCCAGACCGGCCTGTCCGTCGCCTTCGACCTCCCCAGCCAACTTGGCTACGACTCCGACGATCCGATGGCGATCGCTGAAGTCGGCCAGGTCGGCGTGGCGATCGATTCGCTGTACGACATGGAGACACTCTTCGACGGGATCCCGCTGGACAAGGTCTCCACGAGCATGACGATTAATGCGCCGGCTTCGGTGATGCTGGCGATGTACATCGCGGCCGCCGAAAAGCAGGGAGTTTCCGCCGACAAGCTGAACGGCACGGTCCAAAACGACGTGCTCAAGGAGTACGTGGCGCGCGGGACATACATCTTCCCGCCGGGCCCGAGCGTCCGTCTCGCGGCCGACATCATGACGTACTGCGCGAAGAACGTGCCGCAGTGGAACACCATCAGCGTGAGTGGCTACCACATCCGTGATGCAGGCTCGACCGCAGCCCAGGAGATCGGGTTCTCGTTTGCCAACGCCTGCGCCTATATGGACGCGGCCCTGGAACGAGGCCTCTCCATTGATGAGTTTGCTCCCCGCATCAGCTGGATCTTCAACACCCACAACAACTTCTTCGAGGAAATCGCAAAGTACCGAGCGCTCCGGCGGCTCTGGGCACGGCTCCTGAAGGAGAAGTATGGGGCGACCGACCCTCGCTCGATGATGTTCCGGACACACACCCAAACGGGTGGCAGCACGCTGATGGCGCAGCAGCCGGAGAACAACATCGTGCGCGCCGCGATCCAGTCGCTCGCGGCCGTGATCGGCGGCGTGCAGAGCATCGCGCTCAGCTGCTTCGACGAAGCGCTCGCGCTGCCAACCGACGAGGCCCAGCGCATTGCCCTCCGCACCCAGCAAATCATCGCCCACGAAACGGGGGTCACCGACACCATCGACCCCATGGCAGGGAGCTACTTCGTCGAGCACCTCACGAATGAGCTCGAGCGGCAGGCGAGCGACTACATGGCCCAGATCGAGAAAATGGGCGGTTCCGTGACGGCTATCGAATCGGGCTGGATGCAGAACCAGATCGCCGAGGCGAGCTGGAAGTACCAGCGGGAGGTCGATGAGAAGCGCGAGATCGTGGTCGGCGTGAACGACTACCAGGATGGCGGCGAGCAGCGGCCCTCGATCTTCTCCGTGGATCGGCGCCTTGTGGAGCACCAGCTCAAGCGGCTGGCGCACCACCGCAGCGAACGCAACGCGGGAGCCGTGGCGGCTTCGCTAGAGGACCTGCGGACGGCCTGCCGGGGCACCGAGAACTTGATGCCGCCCATTCTCAACGCCGTCCGCGCCTATGCGACGCTTGGGGAGATCTGCGGAGCCATGCGAGAAGTCTTCGGCGAGTACAACCCGCCCACCGTGATCTAGCCGTTCGCGATCAGCCGCTCGACTTCGGAGAGCGCCTCGCGCCCGAGCTCGCGGCTTTCCGCGCGTCCAAGCAATGCCACCGCCAGGGTCTCAACCGCCTCGGCAATCTCGGGGTCGTATTCGCGGAGACCTTCGTGAGCCCGGCGTGCGTTGGCGTCTTCGTTCCAATATGGACGGAATGCTTCGGTGACGAATGCCCCACCGAGCACATCGAGCCGGCGGTCCTTGGGGATACCGGCCGCATCCAGCAGGGCGCAAATCAGATGGCTTAGCTGGTCAGGCGAAGCCTCGGCGGCGCTCGGCAGCATCCGTGCGAGGGCATTCACGCGCGCCTGCTCGGTGCGATTCAGCTCGTTCATCCTTTGGCCCGTCCTAACCCTCGCCATCGTCATCCTACCATGAAAACGTGCAACCGCTAGCGTCACTTAACATTTGCGGCCGCCGAACTACCTCAGCCCAATCTTCCACCCGCAACGCGACAGATCGTGTCGCGTTTCGTCAGAGTCCCAACAACGCGTGCAGGTCTTGCTTGGCATCGTAGATGTCGGCCCACGGATCGCCAGCCGCCAGCCGCTCGCCCATGGTCGAGAGCGTGAACTCCGACGGGGAGCGCCGTCCGACCTCATCCCAGCGCAGAGGCGTCGAAACCGTCGCCCCGGGTTTCGCCCGCGGCGAATACGCGACCGCCAGGTTCTTGTGGCGGGCATTCTGGTTGGCGTCGAGGAAGACCTTGCCGCCGCGCTTGTCGGTCGACCACTCCATCGTGACTTCTTTCGGTCGCCTCGCGAGGAGCTCGACGCAGATCGTGTTCGCGGCCGCACGAATGACCGAATAATCGAGCTGGCGAAGCACGGGCACGTAAATGTGCAGTCCCGTCGCGCCGGACGTCTTGATGAACGAAGACAATCGGAGCGCGTCCAGTAGCTCTTTCAGGGCCAGCGCAATCTCCGCCGTCTTCGCGAACGCGGTCTCGTTCGGCTGTGGTTCATCGCCCGACTTTTCGTGGCCCGCGTAGATGTACGGGTCCAGGTCGAAGAGGATGAAGTCCGGGTAGTTCAAGAGTGACTGGTCGAGCCGCTCCGTCGACCGGTCGAACGTGGCGGGCAGGTGCTGGCCGTCAGGACCAGGCACGGTGCGGGCAAGCGTGGCGTGCCATTCAATATCCGCCAGCTGGCACATCCAGAGGAGCGTTGGGAGGTTGTTGCACAGCAGAAACTGCTGGTCTCCACCTTCGCCGTCGGAGTACATCGTGACGTGCTCGACGAACTCGGGGAGACCGGTCGTCCAGTGCTTCTGATAGAAGCGGTTTCCGTGAATCCCGTCCGGGAAGCGCAACAGCGTGAGCGGCCGGTCGCGCACATGGCGTTCGAGTGTCGGGAAGACCGTGGCGGCGTAACGCAGGACATCCCGCTTGGTATACGCCGGCAGGTCACCCTGCGCCGGCCAGAGCACCTTGTCCAGGTTCGTGACGGCGAGCTGCCAGCCGTCGCCTTTGATGATGCCCTTCTGTTTGAAGTGGTCGATCTGCTCGACAATCTCGGCCCCAGAGGCTGCACCGGCGCTGAGCTGGATGGTCTCCGGCGTGGAACCGGATCGGCCCTTGTAGATCGGCGCCCGCAACACGCCGCCCGACGTCCGCTCGAGGTACTCAACGGTTACTTCGAGTGTTGGCTCCACCCATCGAGCCACCTTGTCGTCCGGCGTCGGACCGGGGAAGGGCGACGTACCCCGGGCGAGCCCATCCAGTTCCTCGCGCAGCGCGGAGACTTCTGAGTCGGTGAAACCGCCCCCGACACGGCCCCGGTAGGCGAGGCCCGCAGCCGTCCGTTCTGCAATAACGAGCCCGCCGAATGACTTGCTCCGGTGGCCGGTGCCGGGCGTCCAGCCAGCGACGAGGAATGTATCGCGATCCAGGGCCTTGCGTTTGAGCCAGGTGGTACTTCGTTTGCCGGCTTCATACCGGCTGTCGTTGCGCTTCGCGATGATGCCTTCGAACCCGGCGGCCACTGAGGCTGCGTAGGCTTCCTCCTGCGTCGCCGGGATGACCACCACTTGCGAAACCTGGCCGGTGTACGCGAGCGAACGCGTAAGTACCTCCCTACGCTCCGAAAGCGGGGATCTCGTCAGG
>CALFYR010000114.1 GCA_937954195.1 uncultured Dehalococcoidia bacterium | reverse complement strand
CGCCGTGGTGGTGGTTGGAGAACATCACGAACGTCTTCTTGTCACGGATGAACCAGGTAGGCTCGCCATGGCTGAGGCGCTCGGAGACCTCGGGATACGAGAGGCAGAGCTGGCGCAGGCGCTCGAGAGGTTCCATGGGTGAGCATTGTGCGGGATGAACGTTCGCGGGGAAACGACGTGTAGTAATGGAACAAATGGAGTAGTGCGGAAGTTACCTGCTATGAGGAATATCTACTCATGCCGTGGAAGAAACGCGAACCGGCGATCGACCTTGAGCTGATGGACCGCCAACAGGAGGTACTGACGCTCATCGCGAAGGGCCGGACCAACCCCGAGATTGCCGCCGAGCTGGGGATCACTCTCGATGGTGCGAAGTGGCACGTGCGCGAAATCCTCTCGAAGCTCGGTGTGGAATCGCGTGAGGAGGCGGCGGCGTACTGGCGAGCGCATCGCCGCCCCGGCCATCGATTGGCCCGGACGCTGGGGACATTCGGCTCGCTGGGCCTGGCCAAAGGAGTCGCGGTTGGCCTTGCGGTCGCGGCCATCGCGTTGCTTGGGGTCACCGCGCTGCAATCGCTGCAGAGTGGCGACCCGGCACCGGCGTCACCGGCAACCGCTACGCCAGCGCCGGAACCCACCCCGACATCTACCGGGCCGACTGCGACAACCGCTCCGCCCCCGAGCATCTCAGCGGAAGAGGTGGAGCTTCTGCCCGGCATGTTCCTCGAACCGGGGCCCACTCCCGTGGCCGACATCGAGCTACCCGTACCGCCGGAGCCCACGCCCACGTTCCAATGGGATGGCGAGTCGACCATGATTTACGGCCGCGAGACCGGCGAACTCATCAACCTAGGTCCGGGCGAACCGGCGCGATTCAGTCCGGACGGTGCGTGGGCTGTGTGGGTGAGCGTCAACAGGTTCGAGGGCGACATCCACGCCATCAACTTGAGAACGCGCGAACGAAGGGATCTCGGAGACGGTGGCTACGTCTCGCACTTCGTCGATGACGACAGGTTCTACCTCGACGTCGAATCGACCAGGTATGCGGTTTCGGTTTCGACCGGCGAACGGGAGCTGGTCCCACCCGGCAGCCTGCCGATGCCACCACTCGACGCGACTCCCGGCGGCTACCGCCTGGAGTCGAACTCTCTTGACGTTCCGCATCAGACGCGATTCACAGTCACCGATGGCGCGGGAGCCCTGGTTGCCCGATTCGATGCCTACGCCGCACATTTCGCCACTTCGACGGAACTTGCCGTTCGTACCATCCCGTTCAACGGTTCGACGCACCTCTTCCTCGTTGACCTCGGCACTCTCGCGACCACGTACGTGGCGAGCATTCCGTTCGACGTTCAGCACGGTCAATTCTCCGCTACTTCAACCCATGTGGTGTGGAATCCGGATGTCTGCGCGGATCCAGGTGAAACCTACATTCTCGAGCGAGAGTCCGGATCGTTAGGGCGGATGAACCGCGGGCTGCTGCCGTGGGTGTACGCCTCTCCGCCCGGCCTGATTGCGGAAGGCATGACCGGGCTCCAGCGTCTCCTCGACCTTGAGACCAACCGGTATGTTTTCGTTTCGCCGGCGGGTTGGCCGTACTGGTCCGACGACTTCCGATACGTCAGCGTCGGATGGGTCGCGGGCCACGGCAGCTTCTGCGTCGATGGGTAGCGTTCGACAACACTCACCTCCCCGCTCCACAATCCGCCATCCCAATCCCCACCCCCGGAGCGATGCCATGGATTTCCGCGTTGTCACCACCGACCTGAAGTTCCCCGAAGGGCCGCTGGAGCTGCCCGGCGGCGACATCCTCGTTACCGAAATCGCGGCGGGCCGGCTCACCCGCGTGAAGGCCGATGGTTCGAAAGAGGTGTACGCCGAAACCGGCGGCGGGCCGAACGGCGCCGCACTCGGGCCCGATGG
>CALFYR010000113.1 GCA_937954195.1 uncultured Dehalococcoidia bacterium | reverse complement strand
TGGGGCGATTGCGGTGAGCGTCTCGGATGAAGACGAGGTGGTGGACCGGCGCCGGGTCGAACTCGTCGAGCCGGGAATCACACCTGCGCCGTTCCACTATGAGAGCCGCCATCTCAACGTGCCGGAGACGGCCGCACTGGTGGCCCGCGTACGGGATTCCATTTCGCGGACGGCCCGGGAGACGTTCGAGGGCCTCGCCGCCGGGTTGCCGGCGCCCGTCACGACGCTGGCGCTGCGCGCCTGGCCCGAGAACTTCCCTACCGACATCGAGGTCCTGCGACGCGTCCCCTGGGAATCGCGCGCCGATGGCGTGATGTACCGGCAGGTGCTGGCCGAAGTGGCAGCCGGGCTGGGGTGGCGGGTGAGCCTCTACAACCCGAAAGAGGTCGTGGGGCAGGCAGCGGCGATGCTCGGGAAACGGGCGGACGTGCTGCGCGGGCCCGGCGACCCACCGTGGACCAACGAACACAGGGTCGCGCTCGCGGCCGCGATCCTTGGCGAATAACCGGCGCCAGCCGCCGCGGCGTCGATTGTCCTGGGCATGGATAAGCCCCCTCGCTTCCGACTTCGAGGGGGCTTCGATGTACTCCGGTCCGCTCGCTAGCGACCGGTAGCGGCCTTCGCCGCGTCCTTCACGTCATTGGCGGCGTCTTTCGCCTTGCCTTTGGCCTCCTGGGCCTGGCCCTTCATCTGCTGGGCCTTGCCCTTGGCTTCCATTTCTTCGTTGTCCATCGCATCGCCCGCCTTTTCGCGAACGGTGCCGGCGGCCTGGTTGGCCTTACCCTTGATCTTGTCGTCCATGTTGCCCATCGGGCACCTCCATTGGTTGTGCAGCTACGGCGAGAAGTGCCGTAGCTCCACCCTAGGGGTACCGGCGTTTCGAAGGGGCAACGAAGGCGCGCGCGGGGTTGCGAACCTATTGCGAACACCCGAACGCCAGTCAGCTCGGCTCCAACACCACGACCGGGATCTCCCGCTTCGTTTTCTGCTGGTACTCACGGTAGTTCGGGAAGATGGTCGCCATCTTCTCCCACAGCGCTGGCTTTTCCTCCGGGGTTGCGGTCCGGGCCTTCGCCTTGAACTTTCTGTCCTTTACCTGCACATCCACGTCAGGGTTCGCCACAAGATTCAGGTACCACGCCGGGTGCCCTGGCGCTCCACCCTTAGAAGCAACCACCAGGAAGTTCTCGCCCTCGGTCCCATAGATCAGCGGCAACTGCAACGGCTCACCGGATTTCCGGCCCGTCGTCGTCAACAGCAGCGTCGGCACGCCCCGCCACATGTGCCCGTTCTCCCCGTCCGATTCCAGGTACGCCGTCAGGTGCTCCTGGATCCAACCCGGCAACTCAGCCCGTCCAGCCATCAATCGCCCTCCATCTGAATAGTCGAACCAGCTTAACGGTTCGCAGCAGGCTTTCTCCCTTTCTCCCTTTCTCCCTTTCTACCCGCCAACTACCGTCGACATGTCATCCGCCCCTCGCGCCTTTCCCGCTTCCGCGCCCTACCATGCCCACATGCGAATCCTTGGCATCGACCCCGGCCTCAATATCACCGGCTTCGGCATCATCGATGTCGAACGCACCGGCTGCGTCCACGTCCGCCATGGCGTCGTTCGCACCAAACCCGCCGACCCCAAGCTCGTTCGCCTCGTGCAGCTTCGCGATGCCGTCCGCGCCGTCGCCCAGGAATCAGGGGCCCAGAGCGGCGCCATCGAAGCCGGCTTCGTCGGACAAAACATGAAGGCAGCCATGGCCCTCGGCGAAGCCCGCGCGGCCGCCCTCCTCGGCCTCGCCGATGCCGGCCTCTCCGTCATCGAATACGCCCCCGCCATGGTCAAACAAACGGTCGCGGGCTACGGTCGCGGCGAGAAGGCACAGGTCGGCCAGATGGTCCGCCTTCAACTCGGCCTCGCCACCATTCCCACCCCCGAAGATGCCGCCGACGCGCTCGCCGTCGCCATCACTCACTGGGCCCACCTCCGCCTCCCCGGCTAGCCTCTCCCTCGACCTCTCCCCTCAAAGCTCGGAGCGAGCAACCACGCCCATACCCCGGCTCTCTCCCTCTCTCCCTTTCTCCCTTTCTCCCTTTCTCC
>CALFYR010000112.1 GCA_937954195.1 uncultured Dehalococcoidia bacterium | reverse complement strand
GGCCTGGCCTGGGGTACGTGGGCTGGAATCAGCAAGCGAGACGTGGCCTGGATTGCCGCCGGCGCCGTCTTCGTGTTCGGGTTCCTGGCGCATGGGACGAACGGGCTGCTCCTGGCGGTCGCCGGGTTGCTGGCGGCCGGCGGGTATGTGGCAGCGCGCTACGGGGCCCGGGAAGGCGCCCGCGCGCGACTGGTCCGCCAGGTAGTGATTGTGGGTGGGGTGGCAATCATCCCGTTCACGCTTGGGATGTTGATGCTGGGCGGCGGGCCATCGACCGAGCTGTGGGGCGGCTACTTCACGAACATTCTGATCGCCTCGGTGGCGATGGCGTTCTCACTGCCGCTGGGCATCGTGCTCGCGCTCGCTCGCCGCAGCGAGATTCGCACCCTGAAATATCCGGCTATCGCGTTCATCGAAATCATCCGCGCGGGGCCGCTGGTGGTGTGGTTGTTCATTTCCCGGTTCGTGTTGCCGGACTTCATGCCACCGATTTTCGGGCTGGACCAGCTGGACCTGCTGCTCCGCGTGATGGTGATGTTCACGCTCTTCACGAGTGCGTATATCGCCGAAATCGTACGGGGCGGATTGCAGTCTGTGCCCCGGGGCCAGGTCGAAGCCTCGCAGGCGCTGGGACTCGGCACGATCGACACGACGGTGTTCATCGTCCTGCCGCAGGCGCTTCGGACGGTCATCCCGGCGCTCGTGGGCCAGCTGATCGCGCTCTGGAAGGACACGTCGCTCGTGTTTATCGTGGGCCTGCTGGAGTTCACCCGGGCGGGGAACGCGGCGCTGTTCCAGGCTGAGTTCAGCGGCAGCCACCAGGAGGTCTACCTGTTCATTGGCTTCGGGTTCTGGATCGTTTCATTCACGATGTCGCGCCTGAGCGTGCGGGTCGAACGTTCGCTGGGAATCGGGAGCCACTAGGGGAGAGCAATGACGACACCTGCCGCGGAACCAATCATCATCTGCGAAGACGTCCACAAGTGGTTCGGGGATTTCCACGCGCTCAAAGGCATCACGACGACGGTTGCGGAAGGCGAGAAGCTCGTGGTGCTCGGGCCCTCCGGGTCGGGCAAGTCGACGTTCATCCGGACGCTCAACCGGCTGGAAGAGCACGACCAGGGCCGGATCGTCATCGATGGCGTGGAACTGAACGACAACCTGCGGAACCTGGAGAAGGTGCGGTCCGAGGTTGGAATGGTGTTCCAGCAGTTCAATCTCTTCCCGCACCTGACTGTGCTGCGGAACATCACGCTCGCGCTGCAGAAGGTGCGCCGCATGCCGCGTGCGAAGGCGTTCGATGTCGCGATGCACCACCTGGAACGGGTAGGGATCCCCGAGCAGGCGAACAAGTTCCCGGGCCAGCTTTCGGGTGGCCAGCAACAGCGCGTGGCCATCGCTCGCGCGCTTGCGATGCAACCCAAGATCATGCTCTTCGATGAGCCGACCTCTGCCCTTGACCCCGAGATGATCAAGGAAGTGCTTGACGTGATGCGAGAGCTGGCGGAATCGGGAATGACGATGATCGTGGTGACGCACGAGATGGGTTTCGCGCGCGAGGTGGCCGACCGGTTCCTCTTCTTCGATGAGGGCGAGGTGGTGGAGGAAGGTACGCCCGAGCACTTCTTCACGAACCCGCGCGAGGAGCGCACGAAACTCTTCCTCAGCCAGATCCTTTAGCTACTCCCGGACTGACATCACTTCCCCGCATGACCGTGTCGGCGGTTCGTGCTGGCCCCGAGACTCGTGGCTGAAATGGGGATGCGATGAAGTTCCGCGCTTTCGGCAGGCTGTTGCTGGCATGCGCCGTCCTGGGCGCCGCGACCTCGAGTCCCGGTGTCCCGAAGGCCACGACGGAGGAACTGGCGTGCCCTGCCCCGGTGCCCGGACAGGATGTTCGGCAGGAAGCGGCGGTCGCCGAAGCCGGAGCGCTGCAGCACCGGGTGTTCCTCCCAGGGTTGGCCTCCGGTGAGCCCATCCCGCGCCCGGACGCCGGACTGGTGGCATTGGGCGACCGGCTCGCGGCCATCGTAGCCGCGGCACAAACGCCGGGACGCTTCGGGGTTGCGGTCACGGATTTGCAAACCATGCAGACGGTTGGCGTCGATATGGACCGGCAGCAGCTCGCCGGGTGCGTGATGAACCTCTTCGCGATTATTGCGACGCTCCAGGCAGTCGAATCCGGGGAGCTTCGGCTCGAGGACGTCGACGCCACCATCCGGCAGACCATCTGGGCGAGCGACGCAGCGGCGGCGCGCCAGCTCTACCGCGCCATTGGCGGTGGAGACGCTGTGGCCGGAGTAGCACGGGTGAACGCGCTGCTCGGGGAGCTCGGCATGACGTCGTCGCAGATCGACCACCCGCCCGCGTTCGTGAACGAATCGATCGGGATTGGGGCGGACAACCTCGTCACCGCGCGGGACGTGAACCACGGGCTGGCGCAGGTCTATGCCGGGGCGGTGCTGGGCCCCGAACTGACGGCGTACCTGCTCGAGGCGATGACGCACGTGAAGCCGGGGCTGAACTACCTGACGGCGGTCGTGAACGGGCCGGCCCTCGTGAGCCATAAGAACGGGTTCCTCTGGGCGACCGAGGGGTTCGTCGACAACGACACGGCGATCACGCGGTTTGGACCGAACCTGGAGCATGCGTACGCCATCACGTTCCTTTCGGAGGCAGTCCCCGTGAAGTACGCCGATATCCCTACCGGGCAGGCCGTGGTCCGGGAGACGTGGGAGTACTTCGGCCAGGCCTACGATTAAGCGCTAGTCGCGGTTTCCTTTGCTCGCGCCGGTGATTTCGGCCATAAGTTCGATGGCCGCATCATCGCCGCCAACGGTGAGACCGGTGACGAACGAATCTTCCCAGGCGCGGAACTTTTCGCGGATGCGGTCCGGTGGACCAACAAGCGCGCCGTCATCGCAGAACTCGTCGGGGACCGCTTCGATGGCTTCGCCTTTACGGCCTGCCAGGTAGAGCTCCTGGATGGTCTTGGCGGCGTCTCCGTAGCCGCGGCGGACCATCATGTCGTTGTGGAAGTTCTTGTCCTGGTGGCCCATGCCGCCGACGTAGAGCGCGATGCGCGGCTTCATCTGGCGGAACGCTTCGCGGACATCGTTGGTGATGATGACGGTGGTGCTGCCCTGGACTTCGAAGTCCTTCCAGCCCTTGCCGTTGCCGGCGCGTGCGAACCCTTCTTCGATCCACGGTTTGTACATCGGGGCGACCTGCGGCACGAAGCCCAGCGGCAGGATGCCATCGCAGACTTCGGCGGCGAGGCGGACGTTGGTTTCGGTGCCGCTGCCGAGCCAGATGGGGATGTTGGGGTTCATGTGGAGGATGGACTTGAGCGGCTTGCCGATGCCCATGGCGCCCGGGCCGGTGTAGGGCAGCTGGAACTCCTTGCCCTGGTGGGTGACCGGCTCTTCGCGGGCGAAGATCTTCTTCATGATGGTGGCGTAGTCGCGCAGGCGGTAATAGGGGCGGCCCCACGGCTGGCCGTACCAGCCTTCGACGATTTGCGGCCCGGAAACGCCGAGCCCGGCGATGAAGCGGTTACCGCCGGCGAGCGCGTCGATGGTGGCGGCCTGCATGGCGCACATGGCCGGAGTGCGGCCAGCCAGCTGCATGATGCCCGTGCCGAGGCGGATCCTCTTCGTGAGGGCGGCGATGTAGGCGAGGGGGCTGGTGGCGTCGGAGCCGTAGGCTTCCGCGGTCCAGACGGAGTCGTAGCCGAGTTCTTCGGCGCGAAGGACCTTTTCGATGGGGAGGCGCATTTCCGCGCCGGAGTAACCGATGGAGATGCCGAGTTTCATGTGTGGCGTGTCCCGAAATGAGGTGCGGCAACGGTGCCACGACGAGGGGTGGCGGGGCAAGCGGCACACGAAAAGGGGGATGGCCCGCCGGCCATCCCCCGTGGAGAGAGTTTCCGCTCGACTGAATCCGGGGCCGCTCCTACTCGGTGATCGGCTCGCCGAGGCGGTAGTCGTCTTCGTCGAGTTCCCAGACGGCGGTGAAGAAGTCACCTTCGGGGGCGAGTTCCGCGTCAACGTTCACGCCGTGGTAGCGGTACTCGGTGGCGTCCGGGCCATCGACCGCGAGGACGATGATCCAGCCTTCGACGGTGGCCATGGTGCAGAGCGCGTCCTTGAAGTACACGCCGCGGCAGCCGTCCGGCCAGGTCACCTTCTCGTACGAGACAACCTTCATGTCATCGACGCGGATGCCACGGGCCTCGGAGAGGTGGTGCTTCACCGCGGACTCCGGGTCCATCACGCGGCCCGGGTCGGTGCCGGGGGCCGGTTCGCCGACGTCGATGCCCTGGTCGGGCGTGTCGCCGATGCCGCCATCGGGTTCGACCGGGAGGGGCTGATCGGAGGGAGTGTCGCCGATGCCGCCGTCAGGCTCGACAGGGATGGGGCTGTCGCCGATGCCGCCATCGGGTTCGACAGGGATGGGGCTGTCGCCGATGCCGCCATCGGGTTCGACCGGGAGGACGACGTCGTCCTTGGGATCGTCGTCGCCGTTGAACGCGGAGACCGCGCCAACCACTCCGAGGGATGCGACCGCGGCCGCGAGAAGACCTGCTACGAGCATTCGCTTGTTTTTCACGGATGCTTCCTTTCTGTTTGGAATCACCCGCCAAGACGCTCGTGTGCGACCGTTAGTTCCGTGCTTTTGGGGTCCCCTTACCACTCCTTGCCCGCCGGGTGTGGGGTGGGTCACAGATAAGGCTGTAAGGGGATGGAACAACGGCGGTCTTACCTCCAGAGGCCGCCGAAACGCGGCTGATTTCTGGAGGACTGCGTTGAATTTTCAGAACACCATGACGAAGGTCTACGCCGGCATCGTCGCCATCCCACTTGGCGCCATCTTGCTCGCTGGAGCGCTCGGCGGGGGCGGTGGCAGCGCCTACGGCTACGAGGGCGCGGACCCCGGT
>CALFYR010000111.1 GCA_937954195.1 uncultured Dehalococcoidia bacterium | reverse complement strand
GATGCGGCCCACTGGGCCGCGACTACCGGTCCTCTGCGACTTTCCTACTGGACAAACGCGACGCGGCGTCGAATACTGCCCGTGACACGAGCGATATTTGCCCCCACAGTTACGTCCGCCTGTGGGTGGGGGCGCTATTCCCTTTACACAACCCTTCCGTTGACGGCAAGGTGCTGCTTTCGCTAGGATAGTAGTCGGCTCGCTATGCCCATCGCTCTATCACTCATCGGTGGCCCACAGCACTTTGCCTCTTTGTGTCATTCGCCCCACTAGTCCTGAAGGAGTTGCCACAGGATGACCACTACGCGCGACGTGGTCCCGGGGGGCACGTTTGCCCCGCTCGAAGTTAAGACCTACGGCCAGATCCCGAACGTCCTCGATCTGCCCAACCTCATCAAGATCCAGCTCGATTCCTTCGACTGGTTCAAGCGAGAGGGCCTCAGGGAGCTCCTGAACGAAATCTCCCCAATCCAGGACTTCACTGGCTCGAAGATGGACCTCATCTTCGGCGACTACGAGTTTCGCGAACCCAAAGCCAACATGGAGGAGTGCCGCGAACGCGACATGACGTACGCCGCGCCGCTCTTCGTGGATGTTGAGCTGCGCATCAAGGAATCCGGCGAAATCAAGGAGCAGCGGCTCTTCTTCGGCGATTTCCCGCTCATGACCGATAAGGGCACGTTCATCATCAACGGCGCCGAGCGCGTCGTTGTCTCGCAGCTCGTCCGCTCACCGGGCGTGTACTACACCATCGAAACCGACGCGGCCACCGGCAAGCGCCTCTGCCACGCCAAGCTCATCCCGAACCGCGGCGCCTGGCTCGAATTCGAGACCAGCAACCGCGACGTGCTCTATGTGAAGGTCGACCGCAAGCGGAAGATCCCCGTAACCACGCTCCTCCGCGCGATCGACGTGCCGGGCCTCCTCCCGGGCGACAAGGACAACCCGCGCTTCGCCAAGTACTGGGCGGCCGTGGAAGCCGGCGACGACAAGGCCCGCGATTCCGCGGCGCGCGAACTCGAATCCGAACTCGGCACCGACGAGCGCATGATCGCCATGTTCGAAGCTGTCGATACCAGCGACATCCACCAGTTCCTGCCGACCACAATCAGCAAGGAACCGCGCGAGCCCCTGGTGAAGGACAAGCACGACGCGCTCCTCGAGTTCTACCGCAAGATTCGCCCCGGCGACCCGCCGACGCACGACAACGCGCGCAACCTGCTGAAGACGCTCTTCTTCGAACCGCGCCGGTACGACCTTGGCCGCGTTGGCCGCCACAAGGTCAACACCCGGCTCGAACTCGAAGAGCCGACCACGCAGCGCTGGCTCCGCCCGTACGACCTCGTGTCGATCGTCCGCGAGCAGGTGAACATCAACAACGGCCGTGGCCATGGCGATGACATCGACCATCTCGGCAACCGCCGCGTGCGCGCCGTTGGCGAACTCATCCAGCAGCAATTCCGCGTCGGCCTGCTCCGCATGGAGCGCGTCGTCCGCGAGCGCATGACCATCACCGACCCGGAAGAGGCGACGCCCAGCGCGCTCATCAACATCCGGCCGGTCGTCGCTGCCATGAAGGAGTTCTTCGGCGGCAGCCAGCTCTCGCAGTTCATGGACCAGACGAACCCGCTTTCGGAGCTCAACCACAAGCGCCGCCTGAGTGCGCTCGGTCCGGGTGGTCTCTCCCGCGACCGTGCGGGCTTCGACGTGCGCGACGTGCACCACAGCCACTACGGCCGCATCTGTCCCATCGAAACCCCGGAAGGCCCGAACATCGGCCTTATCGGCTCGCTGGCGACGTATGCGCGCCTGAACGACTTCGGCTTCATCGAAACCCCGTACCGTCGCGTCGTGCGCGAGATGGTGTCCGACGACGCGAACCTCGTCGGCCGCATCCTTCGCGAGGACGCTGAAGACGACAAGGGCAAGGTCATCGGCAAGTCTGGCGACCGCATCGATGACGCGCTGGCCAAGAAGCTGGCCGATGCCGGCCGTACCGTCGCCATCCAGCCGTGGGTGACGAACGACATCGTCTACCTGACCGCGGACCAGGAAGACAAGTGGAAGGTCGGCCAGGCGAACACGCAGATCGATGCCGATGGGCACATCGCTGATGAGCGCGTCGAAATCCGCCTGTACGAAAAGTTCCTCATGGTCTCGCCGACCGAGGTCGACTACATCGACGTGTCGCCGAAGCAGATGGTTTCGGTGGCCACCGCGCTCATCCCGTTCCTGGAGCACGACGACGCGAACCGCGCGCTCATGGGCGCGAACATGCAGCGCCAGGCCGTGCCGCTCGTCCGTCCGGAAGTGCCGCTTGTGGGTACGGGCATGGAACGCCGCACGGCGGTCGATAGCGGCCACGTGAAGGTCGCTGAGGGCGATGGCGAAGTCATCGAAGCCTCCGGCAGCCGCATCGTTATCCGCTACGACGACCCGGACCTTGGCGAAGTTGGCTACAACCTGACCAAGTTCACCCGGTCGAACCAGGGCACCTGCCTGAACCACCGGCCCATCGTGGTCCGCGGCGAGCGCGTCGCAAAGGACCAGCCGATCGCCGATAGCTCAAGCACCCAGGGCGGCGACCTGGCCCTCGGCCAGAACGTCCTCTGCGCCTTCCTCAGCTGGGAGGGCTACAACTTCGAAGACGCGATCATCCTCTCGCAGACGCTGGTGCGCGAAGACAAGTTCACCTCGATCCACATCGAGAAGCACGAGGTCGAAGCGCGCCAGACGAAGCTCGGCGACGAAGAGATCACGCGGGACATCCCGAATGTCGGCGAAGAAAGCCTCAGCCAGCTCGATGAGGACGGAATCATCCGCATCGGCGCCGAGGTTCGCGAAGGCGACATCCTCGTCGGCAAGATCACGCCGAAGGGCGAGACCGAGCTGACGGCGGAGGAGAAGCTCCTGCGCGCCATCTTTGGCGAGAAGGCCCGCGAAGTGAAGGATACCTCCCTTCGCGTTCCTCACGGCGAAAAGGGCAAGGTCATCGATGTGAAGGTCTTCGACCGGAACAACCACGAAGGCCTGCCCGCCGGCGTGAACAAGCTCGTGCGTGTCTCCATCGCCCAGCGCCGCAAGATCTCCGAGGGCGACAAGATGGCCGGCCGCCACGGGAACAAGGGCGTCATCAGCCGGATCCTCCCGCGCGAAGACATGCCGTACCTGGAAGATGGCACCCCCATCGAAATCATCCTCAACCCCATCGGCGTGCCGAGCCGCATGAACATCGGCCAGGTGCTGGAAACGCACCTTGGCTGGGCGGCGAACGCGCTCGGATTCCGGGCCGTGACCCCGGTGTTCGATGGCGCCAGCGACCACGAGATCGATGACGCACTCGCCCGCTCCTGGATGGCCCAGGAATCTGGCGCGGTGTACTACATCGACCCGCGTGACCGCGGCTTCGATCCCGACAAGCTCGAGGCTTGGCTGAAGGAGAAGGGATACGACCCGGCTCCGATCATGATTAACCCCGAGCCCGGCGCGGCCAGCCGCGCCTGCCTCGAAATCTGGCTCAACGAAAAGCGCGCCGCCGATGGCCAGAACGCGCTTCCGAAGGGCAAGAACACGCGCGAGCAGCTCGAAACCATGGCCCAGGCGGTCTACCGCGAAACCAACGTCGCCCCGCCGCTCTTCGGCAAGATGAAGCTCTACGACGGCCGCACGGGTGAACCGTTCGATCAGCCGCTGACCGTGGGCTACATCTACATGCTCAAGCTCATCCACCTGGTCGAGGACAAGATCCACGCCCGCAGCACCGGCCCGTACAGCCTCATCACCCAGCAGCCGCTCGGTGGTAAGGCGCAGTTCGGTGGCCAGCGCTTCGGTGAAATGGAAGTGTGGGCTCTCGAAGCTTATGGCGCCGCCCACATCCTCCAGGAACTCCTGACCGTGAAGTCCGACGACGTCGTCGGCCGCGTGAAGACCTACGAAGCCATCGTGAAGGGCGAAGACGTGCTCGAACCGGGCGTGCCCGAATCCTTCAAGGTCCTCGTCAAGGAACTGCAGAGCCTGGGGCTCTCCGTGGAAGTTTCGAACGACGAAGGCGGCTCCGTCTCCTTCATCGAGGACACCACGAACGACATGCCGGAATTGGGTATCAACCTCTCCGGGTTCGAAGCGGAGGATCTCTTCAATGCTCGAAGTCAATGATTTCAACCAGGTGCGTATCGCGCTGGCCAGCCCCGAGCAGATCCGCTCGTGGAGCTACGGCGAGGTTACGAAGCCTGAGACCATCAACTACCGCACCCTGAAGCCCGAAAAGGATGGCCTCTTCTGCGAGAAGATCTTCGGCCCCACGAAGGACTTCGAGTGCTACTGCGGCAAGTACAAGCGCGTCCGCTTCAAGGGCATCATCTGCGATAAGTGCGGCGTGGAAGTCGCGCGCGCGAAGGTGCGCCGTGAGCGCATGGGCCATATCGAACTTGCGAGCCCGGTGAGCCACATCTGGTTCGTGAAGGGCACGCCGAGCAAGCTCGGGCTGCTCCTCGATATGTCTCCCCGAAACCTCGAGCGCGTCCTGTACTTCGCGCAGTACATGATCATTGAGGTCGATGAGGAGGCCCGGAACCGCGAGCTCGAACACCTGCGGTCCGAAATGGCATCCGTGCTGGATGAGCGCGTCGCCGATATCCGCCCCAAGCGGGAGAAGCTCGAAGAGCAGCTGGAAGCCGCGAACGCCGAACTCCAGGAAAAGGTCGGCGAGAAGCAGAAGCAGATCGAGGAGGAGCGCGCTATCAGCCGCGACGCTCTCCAGGCTTCTGTTACCCGCGCCGTTGAGCAGGCCGAAGCCTCGAAGGGCCAGCAGCTGGAGAGCGAAATCGCCCTCCTCGGCGATGTCATCCTCGAAGCCGGAGTGAAGGTCACGCAGACCGCGCTCGCCCGCGTCATCCGTGAAGGCGACAAGAAGCTCGCCGCCTTCGATAAGGAGACGGAGAAGCTGAAGGACGCCGAAGGCCTTCTCGCGGATACCGCCCTCGATGACGCGAAGGCTGCGCTCTACGACGAGCTGCATCCGCTTCAGCAGAAGGAAAAGTCCATCCGCGATGAAGTCGAGGAGCAGTACCGCGAGCGTCTCAAGGACCTCGAGGAACTCGCCGACCCCATCCGCGATGACCGCGTAGTGCTCCTGACCGAGACTCGCTATCGCGAGCTTTCGGACCTGTTCGGCCATGTGTTCACGGCCGGCATGGGTGCCGAGGCCGTGCTCCAGGTGCTCGCCCGCATCGACCTCGATGCGATGCGCGCCCGCCTGAAGCAGGAAATCCTGACCGCGAGCGGCATGCGCCGCAAGAAGGCCACGAAGCGCCTCACCGTGGTCGAATCGCTCAAGGGTTCCGGCAACAAGCCTGAGTGGATGATCTTCCAGGTCCTCCCCGTGCTTCCGCCCGACCTGCGCCCCATGGTGCAGCTCGATGGCGGCCGGTTCGCGACGAGCGACCTGAACGACCTTTATCGCCGCGTCATCAACCGCAACAACCGCCTGAAGCGCCTTCTCGACCTCGGAGCGCCGGAGATCATCATCCGGAACGAGAAGCGCATGCTTCAGGAAGCCGTCGACTCACTCATCGACAACGGCCGCCGCGGCCGTGCCGTGAGTGGCAGCGGGAACCACAAGCTCAAGAGCCTGAGCGACATGCTCAAGGGTAAGCAAGGCCGCTTCCGCCAGAACCTGCTCGGTAAGCGCGTCGACTATTCCGGCCGCTCGGTCATCGTGGTTGGCCCGGAACTCAAGCTGCACCAGTGCGGCCTGCCAAAGCGCATGGCGCTCGAACTTTTCAAGCCGTTCGTTATGCACTCGCTCGTCGCCAAGGGCCTCGCCCACAACATCAAGAGCGCCAAGCGCATTGTCGAACGCGCCCGCCCGGAAGTGTGGGACGTGCTCGACGAGGTCATCCATGACCGCCCGGTGCTCCTCAACCGCGCCCCGACGCTGCACCGCCTCGGTATTCAGGCGTTCCAGCCAGTGCTTATCGAAGGTTCAGCGATTCAGC
>CALFYR010000110.1 GCA_937954195.1 uncultured Dehalococcoidia bacterium | reverse complement strand
CACGGCCATGACGCCGAGGACGACGAGCAGCCATTGGCGCTGCCGCGACTTTCCTTGTAGAGCGAGAGTCATTCTGTCTCCGTCCTTTTACCTGGGGCCTGGCCTGACCGGCCGGGCCGGGATGAGTGGCACGATTCCTCCCCGTGCTACCCGCCACCAGAGCAATCGCCCGCAGCGACCTCTCATCCGCCTTCGTGGGGCTGTTCTCTCCACGAGGACGGACACCCGCCGGCTACCGACCGGTAACCGGAAGGGTTGGTTCCATGACTAGTACGTAGAAAAAGGGGAAACGTTACGGGTCGCGGCGGTGACAAATAGGGAGAAACCCGTATGAGCCCCCGCGCCCCTTAACCTGACCGGCGGTCGCACTGGGCAAAAGAAAAGGCCCCGGTTGGGACGAGGGGCCTTTTCACCTTGCCAGGGCCGGGGACGGAATCCGGGCCTGGCATGCTGCGTTCGGGTTTGTATCTGCGGCCACGCGGGGAGGCGCGTGGTTGTTGCCGCCACAAACGCCGATCTCGTTGGTAGTACGGGCTCGCCGACGGTTTGTTACGGGCGCATGTATCGGCACTTCGCTTCTTCACGAAAGGGATTCGCGGTCCGCCGCTCTGTGAACTACCTCACACTCTTCACCTGCTTGCATCTGTCCACCGGCGGGCGGGGCGACGTAATCTCCGGCAGGGAGGGCGGCCCTATCGCCGCTCCCGGAGGGTGAGCGTGGCATCTCCAAGTCTCGGCGAGATCGAGGGCGCGCTGGCAGCGTTGCAGCGCGAGTACCACGAGTTCCGCTATCACCTGCCGGATGCGCTGGTAGAGATCGATATCGCCACGTTCCAGGTGGCGCACTTCAACCACATGGCCGAACTGCTCTTCGGGTACACGCCGGCGGATTTTGAGGCCGGGCTGAGCGGGAGTTCGCTGCTCGCGCCGGAGGAGATCTCGCGTGTCATCGGAATCATCCAGCGGTACACGGGCGAAAGCCGGGCGACCGGCAAGCCGTACGCGCGCGCCGGCCGGCAGGAGCTCTACGAGGTGCTCATGCGCCGGAAGGATGGCTCCACCTTCTGGGCCGAAACGCAATCGTCGTTCTTGTTGGATGGCGCCGGGATACCGGTACGGATGGCCTCGCTCATCCGGGATGTGACGGGCCGGAAAGAAGCGGAACGCGAACGCCAACGGATTCTGACCGAGCTGCAGGACGCGGTTTCGAACGCGCGCCAGCTGCGCAGCCTGCTCCCGATTTGCGAGGAGTGCCGGCGGATTCACGACCCGCTCCACGGCGAGTGGACCGAACTCGACCTGTACGTGAAGTTGCAGGCGGGCGTGAAGTTCGAACAGGCGATGTGCCCGGATTGCGCTTCCACGGAGAAGCGCGCGCAACCGGCGGGCCGTGGAATCGCCTGGTAGGAGCGCGCAAGAATTCGGGCGAGGCTCTTGAAAGGGCGAACGCGAAGGGCTAGCGTTGGCGCATGCCAGCACCGCTCGTTTGTATGGGAGCCATGATGCAGTGCCCCTGGGGGGCCGCCCCCATGCCACTGACCGCCATCCCGAAGGGCCCGCCTGTGACGGGCGAGGGCAAGCCGGCCGCGACGATCATGGATAACGTTCCGTTCGCGAACATCCCGCCGTTCGGCATCTGCAACTCGCCGGGGAACCCGGCGGCGGTGGCAGCGAAGGCGGTGGGGGCGACTGTCCCGTGCACGCCGGCGACAGCCGCGCCATGGACGCCGGGTTCGCCGACGGTGTTGATCAACAACTTCCCGGCATTGAACGCGTTGAGCACGTTGATGTGCAGCCTTGGGGCCGGGGCCCCGATCATGATCACGAACCCCGGCACCACCAAGACGATCGTCGCTTAGACCGCTCCTACCACTCCTTGCCGATGCCGCCGCGGCTGCCGAAGAACGCGGACGGCCAGTTGCGCCCGGTGATCATCGCCTTGTCGATGTCTTCCTTGCTGGCGATGCCCTGTTCGGCGATGAGGCGCGCTTCGCGTGCGGCGGCGCCGAAGATGCGGTTCAGCAGGAAGCCGTAGGTCCCCGGGGTGTCCTTCACCATGCTGACGGCCTTGCCGGCGGCTTCGCCGAGGCGCTTCGCGGCATCGATGACCTCGTCGGTGTTCTCGGGCGTGTAAATGACTTCGAGCATGCGCATGGTGGGCACGGGATTGGAGAAGTGCATGCCGATGAACTTCGGCTTGCGGGCATCTGAGACGCCCTGGGCGATGTCCTGGATGCAGAAGCCGCTGGTATTGGAGGCGAAGATCGCCTCGGGCTTCACGACGGAATCGATCTCGCCGAAGACCTGCTGCTTGAGTTCGAGTTTTTCCGGGATGGCCTCGATCACGATATCGACGTCCTTCAGGCCGGCGACGTCGGTCGTGTAGCTGACGCGTTCCATGGCGGCGAGGGCGTCGTCAAAGGCGAGCTTGCCCCGTTCCACGGCGCGCTTCACGCCCCATTTGCTATCGCAGATGGCGTGGCGGGTGGCGTTGATGGCGTCGTCGCTGATATCGCGGACGATGACGTCGTAGCCGGCGATGGCAAAGACCTGGGCGATGCCGCCGCCCATGATGCCGCCGCCAAGGCAGCCAATCGTTTTGACGTCTTCGAATTTCATTGTGAGTGTGCTCCGGGTCGGGTTTGGTGGGGGAATCGTGCGGCAGGTTGGCGGTCCGGTGGGCCGCATGGCGGGGCTGCCTAGTCCCTAAGTTGGAGTTTGTGCCGTGTT